>JBJMTR010000201.1:0-7445 GCA_045811565.1 Bradyrhizobium sp. | reverse complement strand
GCCGTCCCGACCCCGAGGGTTATCTCCCGGCTGCGGCCGAGTTACTTGCGCCCGAGAAAATGTTGGAAGATTTGGGTATCGAGGAGCGTCTGGAAGCGCAGATTGATCGCGCGCTTCGTCGGCTTTTTTGGCTGAAGACTCAGAAAAAGCTCGACCGGGAAGCCAAGCAAAAGCTTGTTGACGGCAAGGTCTTCTGAATAAGTCTCCTGAATGCGGAACGCTCGTTTGACATGTCGGTAGTTGGCCTTGTCGCTCTCAATCTAAAGTTGTCGTTGCAATGAGCTATTTTACACTTTATGCGAGCGGTTTTGCGAATGATCTGAGGTAAGTCATTGATTTCATTGTGACTGAATTTGCGGAGATGGCCGGCTACCGCTCGTCCGAGATCGCCTTGCCGTCGTTTGGCAGCGAGCCGGCGCCGACCAGTTCGACGTTGCCGCCGAGTTTCGTTACCGCGCGCAGCGTTGCGGCAACTTCCTCCTGAAGTGTCGCGCTCGGCGACGCCGTTTCCGCTTTCAGCGTCATCATATCGGTCTCGCCTGAGCGCGTGACGACAAGGCGCAGCCTTCCGAGCCCGGGATGGCGCTTGCCGATCTCGGCGATCTGTTCCGGCCGCACGAACATGCCCTTGATCTTGGTGGTCTGGTCGGCGCGGCCCATCCAGCCTTTGATGCGCATATGGGTGCGCCCGCACGGGCTTATCCCCGGCAGCGCCGCGGTGAGGTCGCCGAGCGCAAGCCTGATCCAGGGATGATGCTGATCGAGCGAGGTGACGACGATCTCGCCGACGTCACCCGGCGCGACGGGATCGCCGGTGCCGGGCTGCACGATTTCAAGGATCAGGTCCTCATTGACCACCATGCCCTGGCGGGCCTGTGTCTCGAAGGCGACCATGCCGAGATCGGCGGTGCCGAACGCCTGATAGGCATCGATGCCGCGCGATTTCATCTCCTCCTGCAGCGATTTTGGAAAGGCCGCGCCCGACACCAGCGCACGCTTGATCGAGGAGATGTCGCGCCCGGCGCGATCGGCCGCATCGAGCAGGATTTTCAGAAAGTCCGGCGTGCCGCTATAGCCGACAGGCCGATACGTCTCGATCAGTTCGAATTGCGCTTCGGTATTCCCCGGTCCGGCCGGAATGACCGCGCAGCCGAGCGCCCGGGCCGAAGTATCGAAGATGAAGCCGCCGGGTGTCAGATGATAGCTGAAGGTGTTGAGCACCACGTCGCCTTGCCGGAACCCGGCCGCGAATAGCGCCCGTGCGCCGCGCCAGGGATCGGCATGGACCGGCTCGGGCTCGAAGATCGGGCCGGGCGAGGTAAACAGCCTCCCAAACGAGCCAGGAGGGCCAGGGACGAAGCCGCCGAACGGAGGAGCGGCCTTGTGCAGTGCCGGGAGCTCGGATTTGCGCAGCACAGGTAGCCGCGCCAGCGCGGCCCGGCTGGTGATAGAGGCCGGATCGGTGCCCCTGAGGCGCTCGGCATAGGCCGGCGCGGCCATGGCCTTGCGCAGCACCTCCGGCAGCCGAGCGAACAGTTCGGCCTCGCGTTGGGCCGGATCGCGCGTCTCAAGGGCGTCGTAATGGTCAGTCATGGCTGGGTCCTTAAAGATTCGAGCCGATTGCGCTCCGTCTTTGACGTGCTATCAGGCGGCGTTGGAGATGACTTCCAGGGAATCCAATGGCTGAAACACATACTGCCGCGGCAGCAGATCCGTTCGATTCGGACATTGTCGGAAAACTGAAGCTTCGCATGATCGACCACTGCCTGCCGCTGTGGTCGAACGAAGGCTGGGACCGCTCGACGGGTGGATTCGTGGATCGGCTGCATCAGGACGGCCGTGCCGACCATGGCGCACCTCGACGGGTTTTCGTGCAGGCCCGGCAGATCTATTGCTTCGCCAAGGCAGCGCAGATGGGCTGGTATCCGGAAGGCCGCGAAATCGCGCTGAAGGGGCTGGATCATCTCTTGACGAAAGCGAAAGGTCCGGATGGCCGTCCGGGTTTTGTCCACACCCTGGCGCCTGATGGCACCGTGCTGGATCCCCTGCGCGATAGCTATGACCACGCCTTCGTGCTGCTGGCACTGGCAAGCGTTCATGCGCTCGATCGCGATGCCCAGGTCCGCTCCGAAATCGACGCGCTGCTTTCATTTGTCGACGCTCAGCTGCGCTCGCCGCACGGCGGCGTTGTGGAAGGGCTGCCGGCGTCGATGCCGCGGCGGCAAAATCCGCAAATGCATCTGTTCGAAGCCATGATCGCGGCGTTCGATGCGACCCATGACACGATCTTCCAGCACCGCGCTGGAGAGTTCTTCGCTCTGTTTCTCGCCAACCTTTACGACAAGCAGGCGCGCGTGCTTGGCGAATATTTCGAAGACGACTGGTCGAAGATCCAGCCGGTCAGCGTCGAGCCGGGACATCAGGCAGAATGGGTCTGGCTGTTGAAGGGCTTTGAACGGATTACGGGCTGCCCGACGGGACGTGCGCGCGGCGAACTGCTTGCGTCGGCGCTGCGCTATCGCGACGAGGCGACCGGCTGTCTGCTCGACGAAGGCGACGCCGAGGGCCGCATCAAAAGGCACACAAGGCGGCTCTGGCCGCAGACCGAGATCGCCAAGGCGTGGATCGCGCAGGCCGAGGCAGGCGAGCCTGGCGCGGCCGAGGAAGCGCGCGCGGCATTGGCACGCCTTGAACGGCATTACCTTGGTCATCCAGTCCGGGGCGGCTGGTACGATCAATTCGATCGCGAAGGCACATCCCTGGTCGCCACGATCCCGGCGTCTTCGTTCTATCATGTGCTCTGCGCGGTCGTGGAGGCGGAGCAGGTGCTCGGATAGAGCCGGATCGGTTCTGACTAAATCAGAACCGGGCTCTGGGTTTTTGTCTTGACGCGTTTTCTTTACGCGAACCGGTTGCCACTTCGCTCGAAAACGCTTGGGATCGCCCGAAGCGTTCACAGCCACCGCTTCCGCCGCTTGAAGCTTTTCAGGTTCTTGAAACTCTTGCGCTGGTCGCCGGCGCCGCCGAGGTAGAACTCCTTGACGTCCTCGTTATCACGCAACTCGTCGGCGCTGCCGTCGAGCACCACCTTGCCCTGTTCCATGATGTAGCCATGGCTGGCGACCGAGAGCGCGGCGCGCGCATTCTGCTCCACCAGCAAAATGGTGACGCCGAGATCGCGGTTGATCTCCTTGATGATCGCGAACACTTCCTTCACCAGCAGCGGCGACAGTCCCATCGACGGTTCGTCCATCAGGATCATCTTCGGTCTTGCCATCAGCGCGCGGCCAATCGCCAGCATCTGCTGTTCGCCGCCGGAGAGATAGCCGGCCAGCCCCGTGCGCTCCTTCAGGCGCGGGAAATAGTTGAAGACCATGTCGATGTCGGCGGCCACCTCGCCGTCGCTGCGGGTGAAGGCGCCGAGCCGCAAATTCTCCAGCGACGTCATGTCGGCGATGATTCGGCGGCCCTCCATCACCTGGAAGATGCCGCGCCGCACGATCTTGTCGGGATCGATGCCGTTGATGCGCTCGCCCTGGAAGATGATCTCGCCGCGGGTGACTTCGCCGTCCTCGGTCTTGAGCAAGCCCGAAATCGCCTTCAGCGTCGTCGATTTTCCGGCGCCATTGGCGCCGAGCAGCGCCACGATCGCGCCTTTCGGCACCTCTAGGCTCAAGCCACGAAGCACAAGGATGACGTCGTCATATACCACCTCGATGTTATTCACGCTGAGGAGGGGAGCGGCGACGGCGCTTGGCGTGGTGTGCGTAGTTTCGACGGTTTGAGTCATGTCCTGACCACCTTCTCGTCGTCACCCGCGAAGGCGGGTGACGCAGTATTCCAGAGACGCCTGAGATTGGACCGAGAGGCCGCGGCGTACTGGATCCCGCTTTCGCGGGGATGACGGCCGAGTGTTTGGTGACGTTCAGCGCGATCTCACCACCCCAGCCAATCCGGCTTGCGCGGCAGTTCGACGGTCTTGACCTTCTCAAGCTTGATGGCGCCCTTGGCCATCAGATCGTTGAGATCGCCGTCGGTCGATCCGGAGATTTTCGAGCGATAGAGGTCGACCTTGAGCGTGCCGCGATGGTCCTTCTCCGTCCAGGTGGAGGCATTGCAGACGCCTTCCATCCCTGCCGGCACCCAGTCCTTCTTCTGGTAAAAACCCTTCGCCACGTTCTCGCCGGTCGCGCCACCATTCTTGATGGCCCAGTCGAGCGCTTCCTTCAGATATAACGCGCTGCAAACGCCGGCGATGTAGTGCACGGGGCGATACACCTTGCCGGTTGCGTCGGACATCTTGGAAATTTCCATGACGGTTTTCATGCCCGGTGCGTTGCCACCCCATGCCACCGCGGTGCGCAACGGGAAGACCACGCCGTTGGCGGCATCGGCGGCCGTCTTGGCGGCGTTCTCGTCCATGCCCCAGACGTTGCCCAGGAACTGCACGTCGACGCCGGCGGTCTTACACGCCTTCAACACCGAGACGTTGGAGGCGGCGGTGTTGCCGAGATAGGCGTAATTCGCGCCGGAGCTCTTCAGGCTCAGGCACTGGGCGCTGTAGTCGCCGGGCGTCAGGGCGAATACCAGCGGCGGCAGCACTTCGAACCCCAGTTCCGTCGCGAGCGCCTCACCGGCCGCCTTGGGCGCGTTCGGATAGGGATGGTTGGCGCCCATATGGACGAACTTCGGCTTGCCCGGTTTGCCTTTCGCCTTCCAGTCTTCAGCGGCCCAGGTCAGCATCGCCCGCATGGCGTCGGAATAGCTCGGTCCATAGAAGAAATTGTAGGGCGCGGGCTTGGCTTTGCCGCTGGCGCCTTCCGGATCGGTGAGGGCTGCGGCGTAGGACGCGGAGAAATACGGAATTTTGTCCTGCGCCAGGAAGCCGGTCAGCGCCTCGGTATCCGCGGTGCCCCAGCCCATGATCGCAGCGACCTTGTCGCCGCCTGACCATTTCTTGTAGAGCGCGATTGAGCGCGGCACTTGATAGCCATAGTCGTTGGTATCGACATTGAGCTGCTTGCCGCCGACGCCGCCATTCTTGTTGACCCAGGCAAAGGTGTCGGCCACCGCCTGACCATAGGGCGTCCCGACGTCCGAGGTCGCACCGGAATAGTCTGCGAGATGGCCGATCGCGATCTGAGCCTGCGCGGTTGCGGACGCGCCGCCGATCAAGAGCGCTAGCGAAACCGTGCTTAAAAGGGATCTAATCGTCATGGTCGTTTCCTCCTGTTATTTGTTGACGCCAATTGTAGTTAGTCCCGTTCGAACCTCAATGTGAGAACGGATAGAGTTTCCAGTAGGTCTTGATCTGCCGCCAGCGATGCGCCAGGCCATCAGGCTCGAACATCAGAAACACGATGATGATCAGCCCGATCGCGATCTCGCGCAAAAAGGTGATGTTGTTGTTGAGCGACAGCGCCTTGTCGATGACGCCCCCCTTCAGGCTGAGGCTGATCCACTCCATCGATTCCGGCAGCAGCACCACGAAGGCGGTTCCCATCAGCGTGCCCATCACCGAACCGGTGCCGCCAATGATGACCATCGCCAGGAACAGGATCGAGCGTTCGATACCGAACCCTTCGTTCGATACCACCAGCTGGTAGTGCGCATAGAGCGCACCGGCGATCCCGGCGAAGAACGCAGCGAGCCCGAACGACAGCGTGCGGTATTTGGTGAGATTAATGCCCATGATTTCGGCGGAGAGATAATGATCGCGGATCGCGACCAGCGCGCGGCCGTCGCGCGTGCGCATCAGATTGGTCACGAGCAGGTAACTGACCACGAGATAGGCCAGCACCACGTAAAAATATTGCCGGTCGCCGCGAAACGTGTAGCCGAAGATCGAGAACGGGTTGGCGCTGGCCGGTACCGAGCCGCCGGAAAACCAGTCGGCGCGCGAGAAGAAGTCGAGCAGGATATACTGCGCGGCGAGTGTCGCGATGACGAGATAAAGCCCCTTCAGCCGCGCCGCCGGCACGCCGAAGATCAGTCCAACGAGCGCAGTGACGAGGCCGGCCAGCGGAATGGCGAAGAACACCGGTATCGGCGCGTTATTGGAGATGTAGGCCGAGGTGAAGGCGCCGAGCAGGAAGAAGGCGGCATGGCCGATCGAGATCTGCCCGGTGAAGCCGACCAGCACGTTCAAGCCGAGCGCTGCGATCGCAAAAATCCCGATCTGGATCGCGATGCTGAGCCAATAGCCGGAAAACACCAGTGGTGCGAAGCAAGTGAGGATGACGCCCGCGATCGCGAAATTGCGGCTGGTCGTGGTCGGAAAGATCGTGGTGTCCGCCGCATAGGTGGTGCGGAAGTCGCCGGACGGGATAAGGGAGGGGCTTGCCATGAGTTACACCCGCTCGATATCTTTGGTGCCGAACAGCCCATAGGGCTTGATCATCAGGATGATGATCAGCACGTAGAACGGCGCGATCTCATAGAGATTGCCCCAATGCAGATATTCGCTGTCGACATATTGCGCGATGTTTTCCAATAGCCCGATGATGATGCCGCCGAGCACGGCGCCGCCGATTGAGTCGAGCCCGCCGAGGATCGCCGCCGGAAACACCTTGATGCCGTAGGCGGAGAGGCCCGACGACACGCCGTTGACGACGGCGACGACGACGCCCGCGACCGCCGACACCGTCGCCGAGATCGCCCACGCCATCGCGAACACGCTTTTCACGGAAATGCCGAGCGACTGCGCGACCTGCTGGTTGAAGGCAGTCGCACGCATCGCCAAGCCATATTTCGAGGCGCGGAAGAACCAGGCCATGCCGATCATCATCGCCACTGACACGACGAGGCTCATGACATAGACGGTCTGGATCTGCAGGCCCAGCAGGTTGACGGACTGGCTGGTGAATACGCGCGGGAACGGCTGCGGGTTGACGCCAAACATCCATTTCAGCGCGGCCTGAAACACGGTCGATAGGCCAATGGTGACCATGATGACGGAGATGATCGGCTCGCCGATCATCGGCCGCAGGATCAGGATCTGGACCGCGATGCCGAACACGAACATGAACACCAGCGTCATCGGCATGCCCAGCCAGAACGGCACCTGGTATTTGGCGAGCAGCGCCCAGCACACCCAGGCACCGATCAAGAGCAGCTCTCCCTGCGCGAAATTCACGACCTGGGTCGCCTTGTAGATCAGCACAAAAGACATCGCGACCACGCCATAGAGCGTGCCGACCACGAGGCCGTTGACGAGGAGCTGGATCAGGAACTGGGTGTTCATGCTGGCGCACGCCGGGAGAGGTGATCAGGCGTCGCTTCTTTACCCTCTCCCCCTGTGGGGGAGGGGGGCTTCGCGAAATGAAGCCGGGTGAGGGGTTGTCTCCGCATTGGGATTGCTGAAAGAGCACCCTTCACCCAACCGTGTGTGCGTCTAGCGGCTGAGCTGCCCTCTCCCACAAGGGGAGAGGGCGGATTAATTAGCG
>JBJMTR010000200.1:0-3060 GCA_045811565.1 Bradyrhizobium sp. | reverse complement strand
GGCGCTGGCGGCCCTGTGCCGTCCGCCCGGCGGCAAGGAGCGCTTTACGCGCTGGAGCAGCTGGTACTGGCCGTTTCTCGCCGCACTCGCCGGGGCGCTGATCGCACCGACCTATTCCACCGGCAAGATGTTCAGCTGGCTCGACGATCATCGCGTCTGGGTGATCGGCGCGGTCGGCGTGCTCTCGGCGTTGCTTGCGCTCGGCTTGAACGCCAACCGCTGGAAGATCTTTGCCACCGTCGTGGTGGCGCTGGTGGTGCTGCGCACTTATCCCTCGGATGATGGGCGGGTTGAGACTGTGCGCAGCTTCTTCGGCGTTCACAAGATCGTGGTGACGCCGAACGGCCAGTATCACGTGCTGATGCACGGCACCACGATTCACGGCGCCGAGAAATTCACGAACGATGACGGCACGCCGGCCACCGGCCGGCCCGAGCCGATCACGTATTACCATAAGGATGGCGGCATCGGACAGGCGATCACGGCGATCCGCGAGCGCAAGGGTGCGCCGCTCAAGGTAGCGGTGATCGGGCTCGGCTCGGGCACGCTGACTTGCGCCTCCGAGCCGGGCGAGGACTGGAAATTCTTCGAGATCGACCAGTCGATGGTCGATACCGCACGCGATCCGAAATACTTCACCTATATCCAGAACTGTGAACCTGGCCTGAAGCCCGTAATAGGCGACGCCCGGCTGACCTTCGCGCGCGAGCCTGATGGCATCTACGACCTGATCATTGTCGATGCCTATTCGTCGGACGCGATCCCGATCCATCTGGCGACCGAAGAGGCGATGGAAATCTACAAGGCCAAGCTGGCACCGCAGGGCGCGGTGGTGATGCACGTCTCCAACCGGCATCTTGAACTCGCCAGCGTCGTCGTCGGTATCGCCGACGCCAACGACCTGAGGAGCTGGGTCTATAGCGAGGACTCCGGCCGCGACAACGAGTACATCTTCTCGACCTCGGTCGTGGTCTCGGCGCGCGAGGAGAACGATGTCGGCAAGCTTGCCTCGTCGGACGTGTGGACCGAAACCGAGGCCGACGAAAAACAGCGGGTCTGGACCGACGATTATTCGAACGTGCTGGGCGCGGTCTGGCGCCGGTTGCGCGACGGCGAGCAGTAGACGGCATTGCGATTGCGCGGGACCGGCCTATGCTTCGGCGCCTGAATCCAATGGAATATCGTCATGGCCAATTTCACTCCCGTGTCGGCTGCGGTCGGCGGCGCCCTGATCGGCCTTTCCGCTGTGCTGTTGATGCTGTTGACGGGCCGGATCGCCGGCGTCAGCGGCATCTTTGCCGGCGCGCTGGACTTCCGGGGTGAGGACAAAGGCTGGCGCAGTGCCTTCATTGCCGGGCTCATTCTGGCACCTGTCATCGCCGGCTGGATCGGCTACGGGATGGCGCCGCCAATCTTGCCGACAAGCTGGACCGTCATCGTGGCGGCCGGACTGCTGGTCGGCTTTGGCACGCGGCTCGGCGGCGGCTGCACCTCCGGTCACGGGATTTGTGGAGTAGCTCGGCTGTCCGGGCGGTCGATCGGGGCCACCGTCATTTTCATGCTGACGGCGATCATCACCGTCGCGGTCACGCATCACGTGCTTGGAGGCTGAACCATGTGGATCATCGCCCCCCTGTTTTGCGGCCTGATATTCGGAGCGGGCTTGCTCATTTCGGGAATGGTGCAGCCGGCCAAAGTTCTGGGTTTCCTTGATATCTTCAGCGCCTGGGATCCAAGCCTGGCCATCGTCATGGTCGCGGCGCTCGCCGTCTCTGTCCCGGGCTTCAGGCTGGTTAACCGCAGCGCACGGCCGTTGCTTGCCGCGCAAAATTTCTGGCCGACCAAGACGCAGGTCGATCCGCCGCTTGTGTTCGGCGCGGCGCTGTTCGGGACAGGTTGGGGCCTTGTCGGATTCTGCCCGGGTCCGGCTCTGGAGAATCTTGCGACCCTGTCGCCGGGCGTGATTGTCTTCGTCGCCGCCATGGCAGCGGGTATGGCCCTCCACGATGCATGGCAGAGATGGCGGTCGACGATTCGGCGCGACCAACCGCTCGCGGGCGCTGCGGACGGCTGAGGTCACGACCGCAGGGGCATCTGCGATCGCGATGGACCACCCGGCTAATCCTGGTAAGTGAACAGCCCCCGCGGCTGGTAATACCGGCGCGACTGATAGTAGCCCTGCGGCGCCGGCGGATAGCCACGGTTGTCGTAATATTGCTGCTGCCCATAGGTATCGGCGTTGTAGAGGCGGCGGCTACGGGGCGCCGGATAGCGCGCCTCGTTGGAAGAGCCATCGGACGGATAGATATAGCCATCGTCGGCGCGGGCCTGCGGCGTGAGCACGATGGGATCGCCGACGGCGTCGTACTGCTGATCATACTGCTGCCCCGGCGAGCGGCGCGCCACGGCGGTGTTGCCGCGTTGCCGCGGATTGCGCGCCAGCGCAACTTGCGATGAGCCGGTCAGGGTCACCGTGGTGTTGAGCACGCCTTGCTCCTGCACCAGCGCATAAAGCGTCGAGGCGTTTGCCTTCGACAGCCGCACGCAGCCATGCGAAGCGGGGATGCCGAGCTTGCCCTCGTAGTCCGTGCCGTGGATCGCGTGGCCGATCTTGGTGAAGAAGATCGAGTGCGGCATCGGCGCGTCGTCGAATTCCTTCGAGAAGTGATCTTCCTCCATCCGGAAGGTGCGGTAACTGCCGTTCGGCGTCTCGTATGACGGAATGCCGGTCGAGACCGGCCAGTGATAACGCTCGACGCCGTCAACGGCGACGGTCATCTCCTGGTTATCCTTGTCGACGGTGATGGCAACTTTGGCCTGAGCAGCGCCGCTGGCGAACAGCATCAGGGCGGTGACGACGACGAGGAACGAGCGCATTTACTTTAGGCCTCCGGGCCTTTTTACTAAACCGCCTTGACTGCAGCGCCGCGGCGCTCTGTCCCCGGCATCCAATATGCCCGGAATCCGGTCTGGGTTCCAGTGCCTGCAAGCGCATCGTCAGTGTGCCTCGCGGCGCAAACAAGGCGAAGTTGGCTGAATCTGCTTTGGGGTGCTGACGTT
>JBJMTR010000199.1:0-6665 GCA_045811565.1 Bradyrhizobium sp. | reverse complement strand
GCCGAAGATGAACAAGAAAGAGAAGGCCGAATACTGGTTCGCCAAGGCCGAGAAGGACGGCACCATCGCGCCGGCGCGCAAGCTCGCGAACGAGAAGCCGAAGGGCGAAACGGTCGACTACGACACGCTGATCAAGTCGTGGCCGGCCTCGCCGCCCCCGAAGCGGGCGGAGGTGAAGTAACTCTGCCGTCATCGCTCCGGCTGACCGGACGATCCCGTGCGCCGCGGTGTCTCGGCTCGATCACCGCGGCTGGTGTTTACTGGCTGCCCCGTGTGGCGGGCATGACGAGAGAGTAAAAAGGAAGGCCGGGAGCGATCCCGGCCTTTTTGTTTCACTCCGTCGTCATCGTCCGCGAAAATCGTGGACGCCGGCGATTACTGGATGCCCGCCTTCGCGGGATCACGGCCCGTTGTTTGGTAACCTACTCCGCCGCCTCCACCGCTTCCAGCGTCGGGTAGTCCGTATATCCCTTTGCCCCGCCGCCGTAGAACGTCGCCTTGTCCCATTCGTTGAGAGGCGAGCCCTTCTTTAGCCGTTCGACCAGATCGGGATTCGAGATGAACGGTTTTCCGAATGCGATCAGGTCACCCGCGCCCGAGTCCAGCACTTTTGTCGCCAGCTCAAAATCGTAGCCGTTATTGGCGACGTAGGCCTGCTTGAAGCGCTTGCGCAACGAGGCGTAATCGAACGGCGCGATATCGCGCGGCCCGCCGGTCGCGCCCTCGATGACGTGGATGTAGGCCAGCCTCAACGCGTTGAGGCCGTCGACGATGTAATCGAACAGCGGCTGGGGATTGCTATCGGAGACATCATTGGCCGGCGTCACCGGCGAGATTCGGATGCCGGTGCGCTCAGCGCCGGCTTCGGCGGCGACCGCCTTGGAAACCTCCAGCATCAGCTTCGCGCGGTTCTCGATTCCCCCGCCATAGGCGTCGGTGCGCTTGTTGGTGCCGTCCTTGGCGAACTGGTCGAGCAGGTAGCCGTTGGCGCCATGGATTTCAACGCCGTCGAAACCGGCCTCCAGCGCGTTTGCGGTGCCGCGCTTGAAATCTTCGATGATGCCTGGGATCTCTTCCACGGCCAGCGCGCGCGGTTCGGAAATTTCGGTAAAGGTGCCGTTCACAAACGTCTTCCCCTTGGCGCGGATGGCCGACGGCGCGACCGGTGTGCCACCACCCGGCTGCAATGAGGTGTGCGAGATGCGGCCGACATGCCAGATCTGGATGAAGATGCGTCCGCCGCGCTCATGCACGCGGTCGGTAACCTTGCGCCAGCCGGCGACCTGCTCCTTCGAATAGATGCCGGGGGTGTCCTGATAGCCCTGGCCCTGCTGTGAGACCTGGCTCGCTTCGGTGATCAGCAAGCCAGCGGACGCGCGCTGGCCGTAATATTCCACTGCCAACGGGCTCGGCACCATGCCGGGCGGCACCGCGCGGTTGCGCGTCAGCGGCGCCATCACCAGGCGGTTGGGCAGCGTGAGCGGGCCAAGCTTATAGGGTTCTAAGAGTTTGTTCGGTTGGCTCATTGGGAGTGGGTTCCAAAAATGATGTATGGAGGAGAATTATGCATTGCGGCTCTCAGCGCAATGCCCCGAGCCATTGACGGAAACTTCTTACTTCAATCCAAAAAAATCAGTGAGATACAACTATTAAAGGCGGCCGCTGGCATTCAACTATTCTAACTCAGGTTCTCCACTCGTCCTCGCCCGGCTTGCCGCCTTCGCTAAAGCTTCGGCGGGCCAACCACGGGAAGCCCTGGCGTAGCCGGGACCGGGCGATCCAGTACTCCGCCGCGCGGCATCGTACATAGGCGCGCATCGTACATAAACGAATTGGCGATACGGGTTACCTGATGCCCCGCATCAAGCGTGGCATGACACCGGAGTGTCTTATCGCGCGACTGGCAGCGCGATCTCAGCCGGCTGTACGCGAGGGCCGCGCATCCGCGTCAGCAATTCAGCCGTCGGCCAGGAATCCGCGGGCAACCCGTACTTCACCTGCATCGACTTGATCGCGCTGCGGCTTTGCTGGCCGAGCACGCCGTCGACCTTGCCGACATTATATCCGGCGCGCACCAGCAATTGCTGCAGCTCCTTAATCTCGTTGAACGGCAGCTGTGCCACCGGCGCGACGGGGCGCAACATCGGTGGGCTGCCCGCGATGCGGGTGGCGAGATAGCCGGCGGTGGTCGAATAGATCAGCGAATTATTCCATTCGGTGTAAGCAGCGAAATTCGCGTAGGCCAGGAACGTCGGTCCCATCCGGCCCATCGGCAATAGCAGCGACGCCGCCATGTCGTCGTGCGGCAACGCTCTGCCGTCGGGATAGGCTACGCCGAGCTGCGCCCATTTCGAACGCGGCAATTTGATCGAGAGGTCGGCCTGGTCCCAAGGAAAACCAGACGCGAGAGTCTGCGGCACGCGCACTTCCTGCAGCCACGGCTCGCCCCGCCGCCACTTCAATCCATTGGCGATGTAGTTCGCGGTCGAGCCGATCACGTCGGGCGGAGAGCGCAGGAGATTGCGATGGCCGTCGCCGTCATAGTCGACCGCATAGTTGAAATAATGCGTCGGCAAAAATTGCGTTTGGCCGAGCTCGCCGGCCCAGGAGCCGACCATCTCGGGCGCCGTGAGATCGCCGCGGTCGATGATCTTCAATGCCGCGATGGTCTCGTCCTTGAACATCTGCGAGCGGCGGCAGTCATAGGCGAGCGACACCAGCGAAGGCAGCGTCGGCAGGCTGCCCATGTTGGCGCCGAAATCGCTCTCCAACCCCCAGAACGCCGCGATGACTGGAGGCGGGACGCCATATTCCTTCTCCGCGCGCGCGAACGCTGCGGCGTAGGTTTTGATCCGTTGCTGTCCCTGCTGCATGCGATAGGGCGCGGCCATGCGCCCGGCGAACTCGGTGAAGATCTGTCCGAACACGCGCTGGCCGTGGTCGCGATTGACGATCCCCCGGTCGTAGACGAGGTAGGGCGCGGCATCCGCAAGCGCGCGCTGCGACACGCCTGCGGCGATGGCTTGCTGCTTCAGCTCGGTGAGGAACCGATCAAAACTTGCACCGTTGTGGCAGGACGCCGCGCGCGGAGAGGCTGGGGGCCCTGGCGAAACCGCGGTTGGCCGGGTAGGAGCCGGAAATAGTTGTTGCGCTGATCCTGCAGATGAAAGGGCGAGAGATCCTGCAATCGTTGCGATCGCAATCCGAAGTCCAAACGGCATCAAGTTCACCGGCTCAAAATGGAAAGACTGGACTTTCAATACACCAGAGCCGTCGCGCGCCATAGGGGCAGGCGCGGCGCCTCGACGCACCACCGGCTCTTGAAGCATCGCCGGGCAAATCCCTACCTCAATGGTGCCTGCCACGGCAGCGTCGGGGCTGCGGCAGCAAGGAGACGGCAATGAACTATTTGAAGACGGCAATTCTGCTGGCCGGCCTCACCGGCCTGTTCATGGGCGTCGGCTATCTCATTGGCGGCGCCAGCGGCGCTACGATCGCGCTCGTGATTGCGGCTGCGACCAATCTGTTCGCCTACTGGAACTCGGACCGCATGGTGCTTTCGATGTATGGCGCCCAGGAGATCGATCGAAGCACAGCGCCCGAGCTCGTCGATCTCGTGGCCGAACTCGCCCGGCGGGCCGGCGTGCCCACGCCGCGCGTCTTCCTGATGGACGATCCGCAGCCGAACGCGTTCGCCACCGGCCGCAATCCGCAAAACGCCGCCGTGGCCGTGACCACCGGCCTTGTGCATTCGCTGAGCCGCGAGGAGCTCGCCGGCGTGATTGCCCATGAGCTCGCGCACGTCAGGAATCACGACACGCTGCTGATGACGATCACCGCGACCATTGCGGGCGCGGTCTCCATGCTGGCGCAGTTCGGCATGTTCTTCGGCGGCCATCGCGACAACAACGGTCCCGGCGTGGTCGGTTCGATCGTCATGATGATTCTGGCGCCGCTCGGCGCCATGCTGGTGCAGATGGCGATCAGCCGGACCCGCGAATACGCCGCCGACGATTTCGGCGCCCGCATCGTCGGTCAGCCGATGTGGCTCGCCTCCGCATTGGCCAAGATCGACAACGCCGCACATCAGATCCCGAACGCGGGAGCCGAACTCAATCCGGCGACGGCGCACATGTTCATCATCAATCCGTTGTCCGGGCATGGCATCGACAACCTCTTCGCGACCCACCCGTCGACCGAGAACCGCATCGCCGCCTTGCAGCAGCTCGCGGCCGAACTCGGCCCATACGGCGGCGCCGCCTCTTCTTCCCTCGGCGCCGGAGCCAACTATCCCCGCCGTAGTCCGTGGGGCCGGCCCTCGGCCTATCGCGGACCGTGGGGCTAGATGGAGAAGCATGAGAGGGAAGCGATTGCGCGTAGAGGTGCCGGATGTCGCGCGCCTTGATTATCCTCGGACTGGTCCTTGTCGCCGCCGGACTTCTTTGGCCGACGATCGGAAAGCTCGGACTCGGCCGATTGCCGGGCGACATCCATATCGAGGGATCGAATTATTCATTTTACTTTCCACTGATGACTTCGCTCCTGGTCAGCGGCGTGCTCAGCGTCATCCTGTGGCTCGCCAACCGCTAACACGATGGGTGGGTCCCTTCCGAGAAACCATCACTTTCGACGCAGCAGAGCGCAGAGTAGAGTAGGATCGCCGGACCGGCGTCCGTGTCTGGTGCGTTGAACATTGACGGCTGTGGAGAGAAACATGTCAGCGGTTTTGAAGAACTTTATCGGCGGCGAATGGGTCGATGGGTCAGGCGTCAGCAGGAATATCAACCCCTCGAACACCAATGACCTTGTTGGCGAATATGCAAAAGCCGACAAGGCGCAGACGGAAAAGGCCATCGCTGCGGCGAAGTCCGCCTTCCCGGCCTGGTCGCGCTCGACGCCGCAGGAGAGGTATGACGCGCTCAACAAGATCTCGGCCGAGATTCTGTCGCGCAAGGAAGAGCTCGGCCGCCTGCTTGCGCGGGAGGAAGGCAAGACCCTGCCGGAAGGAATCGGCGAGGTCGCCCGCGCCGGCCAGATCTTCGGTTTCTTTGCCGGCGAGGCGCTGCGCCTGACCGGCGAGAAGGGCCCCTCGGTACGCCCGGGACTCGAAATCGAGATATCGCGCGAAGCACTTGGCGTTGTCGGCCTGATCACGCCGTGGAATTTCCCGATCGCGATTCCCGCCTGGAAGATCGCGCCCGCGCTCTGTTTCGGCAACACGGTGGTGTCCAAGCCAGCCGAGCTGGTCCCGGGTTCAGCGCATGCGCTCGCGGAAATCATTGCGCGCTCGGGTATTCCTTCGGGCGTATTCAACATCGTAATTGGCCCGGGCTCCGTCGTCGGCCAGGCGATGCTGGAGCATCCCGATGTGGCGGCGATCTCCTTTACCGGCTCGGTTGCGACCGGGCGCAGGATCGCGCAGGCCTGCGTCGCCTCCAATCCAATGAAGAAATTCCAGCTCGAAATGGGCGGCAAGAACCCGCTCGTCGTGCTCGATGACGCCGATCTGAAAGTCGCGGTCGAGGTTGCCGTCAACGGTGCCTATTTCTCGACCGGTCAGCGCTGCACCGCTTCTTCGCGGGTGATCGTGACGGACGGCATCCATGATCGTTTTGTTGAAGCGATGACCGAGCGGCTGAAAGGTCTTCAGGTCGACGATGCACTGAAGCCGGGCGTGCATGTCGGGCCGGTGGTCGATCAGAGTCAACTTGACCAGGACCTGCGCTATCTCAAGATCGGCAAGGACGAAGGCGCAAGGCTCCATTGGGGCGGTGAAATCCTCAACCGCGAGACACCCGGCTTTTATCTGCAGCCGGCGCTCTTCACCGAAGCGACCAATGCCATGCGCATTGCCCGCGAGGAAATTTTTGGCCCGGTCGCCTGCGTGATCAGGGCCAGGAATTACGACGAGGCGCTGGCGATAGCCAACGACACCGACTTCGGACTCGTGGCCGGAGTCTGCACCACGAGCCTGAAATATGCCTCGCATTTCAAGCGCAACAGCGAAGCCGGCATGGTGATGGTCAATTTGCCGACCGCCGGCGTCGACTATCACGTGCCGTTTGGCGGTCGCAAAGGCTCGAGCTATGGCGCGCGCGAGCAGGGGGCCTATGCGCGGGAATTTTATACGACCGTGAAGACCGCCTACACCAATCCCGGCTGATACAGGCCCGGAACGGGAGCGCACATGGACCGGTCGATTGCCGCGGAACGCGAACAGCTCAGTGGGGTGAGTCGGGTGTCCAGCCCAGCTCCGAAAAATATTTCGCTTTCCAACGTACCCAAATCATCACTAGAAGCCTCGCCGTCCAATCCCGACAAGAGGGGCGTATCGCGATCGTCACGAACGCGGGGTTGGATGCGGTGGACGTGGCAGCGTCGGGCGCGCAGATGTGTTCGCAGGGCGGTCTCCCGTGAGCGAACAACAGCGCGCGGACGAACGGCGCTTCAACGCCTCGGCTAAAATTCGGCGGGCAGCACATGGTCCGTCGAAATCCTTGGCCGAGGTTGCTGCGTACGGTGAAGTCGTGTGGTCCTGGCATCCGTTGCTGATGCTAAGCCTTGCGGAGATTAAGTCGGCCCAACCGGGCTTAGACTAGTCGTTAATCCGCGAGGCGACGGTGACAAGAAGGAATTCGTCGCCGAGGAGAGCACGAAGGAAACCG
>JBJMTR010000198.1:0-5579 GCA_045811565.1 Bradyrhizobium sp. | reverse complement strand
GGAATCGTGCTTTCGTTGATCGTCGGCATCGGCTTGATGGCGCTGTTGTTCTACAGTAGCCGGCGCGGCTATGACGAACCGCCGAAATACAGGTGATTGCGCGGCCTGGAGGATTATCCGACCGCCACGCCTTTGCCGGCAGGCAGGCGCGCCCTGATCTCTGCGATCTTGCGCTTTAAGGCCACCTGCCGCCGATCGGGCATCGCTGCCGCGCGGGCTTCTGCGATCGCAGCGGCGAGATCGAACAAGGCCAGCACGCCGTCGAAGGTCGGCTTCGCAAGCCCATCGATGATCGCATGCCAATCCGCCATGCCCTGCCGATAGGCGTCGCCATAACCCTGGATCATGGTCGCCGTCTGCACGATCGCGGAAGCGGCCTCCGGCTGCTTGGTGAGGCTGCGGTTGATCATGTGCAGCCAACGCTCGACCCAGACCCGCTCCTTGGAATAGCGGACGGACAGCAGCCGCCATCTTCGCAGCGCCGCCTCGATCTTCAAGCGGCGAACGCTCAGGCGTCCTCGGGCCGAGAATCGCATTGAGACCCGTTTGTGCACCCATCCCATCCATTCAAGCGCAGCAAGCACGGGCTCGGCGATCGCCGCAGGAAGCGCGCCGATCAATTCATCGAGGCGGAATTTTCGGACATCGTCGGCGGATCGAGTGCGCGCGCCGCCGGGCGCTCGGTCGAACTCCGCAAGTTTCAACTGCGCGATCCGGATCGGATCCTCGTAAGACATGCGCGTCGCCATCAGCCGCGCGATGTCGGCGAGCAGCGCGTCATCGACTCCGCGCCGGCCGACGAACCGCCTCACGCGATCGACATAAAGCCTGGCGTAGCCGACGCTTTGATACTCGATCAAAAGATGGATGGCGTCGCTGACCACGGGCGCCACCTTCTCCGGCAATCCGTCCGGGAGGAATGGCGTGTTGTCGTCGTCTTCGCCGAGGAAATCGGCGAACAGATAGCGGAGCGAGGACAGGAGGCCGTCGTCTGCCACGCTTGCGCTCCCGATGCTCATGCCGGCTTCGGCTCGGCGGCAGGCACCGTGTACTGGGCCAGCCGCTGCTCCAGCGTATCGATGTTCTGAAACAGCCGGGCGCTGGCGAGACGCAGAAAGTAAAAGCCGAACTCCGGGCTCTGTACATAGAGTTGCTCGACCTGGTCGTAGCTGACGCTAAGGACGACACCACCTGCAATGCATTCCAGCGTTTGCGTCCGCACGTTCGACGGCGACAGCATGCCAAGTTCACCGACGATGGCGCCGACCGGCAATTCGATCCCGGATTCAACCAGCTTGAAGCGCCCGCTGACGATATAGAACATGCTGTCGGCTTTCTCGTCCTTGTAGAACAGAACCTCGCCGTCCTTGCATTTGCGCTCGGTCATGAACGGTTTTAGCCACTCCATCGACAGGTCGCTGTTGACGGATTTCTTCACGTTGCGAACCAGCTGCAGCATCTGGTGCAGGCGATAGGCGTTGAGCGGCAGCAGCACCGAATGCAGGATCAGCGTCGCGTAATTGTGGCTCGGGATCGCGGTTGCGATCAGGATGATATTGGTGAGGATGCCGAATATGCGCAGCGGGATCATGGTCCGCATCGATAGCGTGGCGACCACGAAGATCGACGCAAAGAAGCTGCCGGCGGCTCCTGCGTGCTCTGCGAGATGTGAGGTATCCATGGGAAACCAACCGATTTAAGAAGTTACTACCGTCGCGATTGTCGTATCCAGCGCGCCCGCCATCGCAAGGTCGCCAAGCCTGTTTGGTATACGGGGAAATAGCGATGTTTTGTCGGGATTCTCACTAACCTCCGGCAAAATTCAGCACCTGTCGGCTACAAGGCCGTACCCCAACCGGGGTAGATAACGCTGTTCATCGGCCGTCGTTGACGACCTCCCCCGAGGCGGGCACTTTGGGCCGGTGGGTCATGCTTTGGCATGGCCGCATCAGGCTTTCCACCGACAGGCGCCGTCTCCCGATGCCCAAGCGGCTAATTCTCCCTGCCCTGGCTCGCTTCGCCGCCGCAACGGCCGGCCGCAACATGACCAAGGCGGCCTACATCGCGGTGGCGACCGGCGTTGCCATGATGGTTCTGCTCACGGTTGCTCCGCCCCGCGAGACAGCGCATCGCTGGGTCGATGCGGTATTGTGGGTGTGTCTCGCCTATTTCGCGTACGAATGGGTCGTGCGGCTGCGCTACGCCTTCATGTCGCAGCGCGTATGGTCGTATGTCCTGTCCGGCCGCGGGCTGGTGGATGCCGTCGGCGCCCTCGCTGTGCCGCTTGGAATTGTCGCTGGCGTCGAGCCCAGGACGGCATGGCTGCTCGGCGTCCTCTGGGTCCTCAAGGTGGTTCCGGGAATTCCAGGCCTGCGGCAATTGCGCCGGGTGCTGGTGCTGGAATCCGGCCCCTTGTTGAGCGTGCTGGTGATCTTCTTGATGGTGGTATTCCTGGCGTCGGTGGCCGAATATTTCCTGGAACGCGACGTCCAACCGGCCACCTTCGGCAGCGTGCCTGCGGCTTTGTGGTGGGCAGTGGCGACGCTGACGACGACGGGGTATGGCGACGTGGTGCCCATCACGCCGCTCGGCCGGATCGTCGCCGCGCTGGTCATGATCTGCGGCCTCGGCGTGTTCGGCCTCTGGACTGGTATTTTGGCCACCGGCTTTGCCGCGGAGACCCGCCGCGACAATTTCCTCAGAACCTGGGAGTCGGTCAGCAAGGTGCCGTTTTTTGCGGCGCTCGGTCCGGCCGCGATCGCCGACGTCACCCATATGCTGCGCACCATGGACCTGCCGCCGCGCACCATGATCATCCGCAAAGGCCAGCGGGGTGACTGCATGTATTTTATTGCCTCGGGCGAAGTAGAGGTCGATCTGCCCGGCAAGAAGGTGACGCTCGGCGAAGGCGCGTTCTTCGGCGAGATGGCGCTGCTCGGCAACAATCTGCGTTCCGCCAATATCACGACGACGCGTCTGTCGAAGCTCCTGGTGCTCGATCTCGTGGATTTCCGGCTTCTGATGGCACGGCATCCGGATCTCGCCAAGACCATCGACGTCGAAGCCAAACGGCGGGCGCTGGAAAATAAATAGCGAAATAAATAGTAATGGAGACAACCATGTCCGACGCGGCAAAGACCGCAAGCCCGCCGGTGCTCGACGTAAGCGGCGCACGCGCCACTATCCGCCTTAACCGGCCCAGGCACCTGAACCGGCTGCAGGCCGAAGATCTCGGCGAACTGACGAAACTGTTCGACCGGATCGAGGCCGATTCCAAAATCCGCGTGCTGGTGCTGACCGGCACCGGCCGCGCCTTCTCTGCCGGCTACGATCTCAACTCGGTTGCCGAGCGCGCCGTCAGCGCGCGCGAGGAGCAGAGCGCCGGCTCAGCGTTCGAGGTGGTGGTCAACCGGCTGGAAGATCTGGGCGTGCCGACGATCTGCCGGCTCAATGGCGGCGTCTATGGCGGTTCGACCGATCTGGCGCTGGCCTGCGATTTCCGCATCGGGGTCGATACCGCCGAGATGTTCATGCCCGCCGCGAGATTGGGCCTACATTATTACAAGAGCGGCATCGCGCGCTATGTGTCGCGGCTCGGCGCTGATAACGCCAAGAAGCTGTTCCTGACCGCCGAAAAGATCAACGCGCCGGAAATGCTGCGGATCGGTTATCTCACCGCTATGGTGCCGATGGAATCATTGGACGAGGAAGTCGACAGGCTCGCCTCGATGCTGGCCGGCAACGCGCCAATCGCGATGCGCGGCATGAAGCGCGCCATCAACGAGATCGCACGCGGCAAGTTCGATGAAGCCGCCGCCGATCTCCGGCATCGCGAGAGCATGCGCGGCACGGAGATCAAGGAAGGCATCAAGGCGTTCGCGGAAAAGCGCCCGCCGAGGTTTTGATGAAGTTTGCGCAAACGCTTTGCGTTTGTCGCGAGGGAAAACCGCTCCTATTCCTCGAGCAAGGTCGCGGTATCGGCAACGCTCGCCCGCGAAGTCCGGTAGCTGTTCACCTTGTGGGCATGATCCGCGAAGCCGAACGAGATGCCGCAGACCACGCGGCGATCGTCGCCTAGCTTGAAATGGCGGCGGATCAGCCCGGAATGGCGCGCCAGCGCCGCTTGCGGGATAGTGCCGAGCCCGAGCGCCTGGGCGGCGAGCATGAAATTGCCGACATAGGCACCGCAATCGATCGCGCCGTAGATCCCGAGCGGCTCATCGGTATGGATGATGGCGACATGCGGCGCACCGAAGAAGTTGTAGTTTTGCAGCGCTTGTTCTGCGTAAGCCGCCTTGTCGCCGCGCGGGATGCCGAGCGTGTTGTAAAGCTGAAACCCGCTCTCGCGGCGGCGCTCGAGATAGACTCCGCGATATTCCCGCGGTGGCGTGAAATCATGGTCGTCCCTGGCGCCGGAAGCGGCCTCCGCATAGATCAATTCGCGGAAGCGTTCCTTGGCCTCGCCGCTGGCGATCACGACCTTCCAGGGCTGACTGTTGCACCAGGACGCCGTGCGCTGCGCGATCGTCAGAACATACTCGATGGTCTCGCGCGGCACCGGTTGCGGCAGGAACGCACGAACGGAATAGCGTTCGTTCAGGAGTTCCTTGAGCACGCCGATGCGATCTCCCGTTGTGTAACGCGCATTCGGTGCTTTCACCGGAGCATTCACGGTCATCGCCCCTTCGTCGGGATCTTGTTGAACGGCACGTCCTTGTCGACACGGATATCGCCGGGCAGGCCCAGCACGCGCTCGGCGATGATGTTGCGCAGGATTTCGTCGGTGCCGCCGGCGATGCGCATCGAGGGCGAACTCAAGAGCATCTGCTGGAACTGGCCGCGCGCCTGTTCCTCCGCAGCGCCGGTAAGGGCGCCGGCCGCTCCTTCCAGATCCATCGCATAGGCCGCGATGTCCTGCAGCATCGTGCCCGAGACCAGCTTGCCGATGGAATTCTCCGGTCCGGGCCGCTCGCCCTTGGAAAGCGACGAGATCGCGCGGTAGCTGGTGTATTTCAGTCCACTGGCCTTCACCGCCCAGTGAGCAAGTTTCGAGCGGGTGGCCGGATCGTCGATCGCAAGGCCATCATCCGTCATGAAATTCGAGCAAAACTCGAACATTTCCGGAAAGCCGGTCGCCAGCCGCGAGCCGATCGACATGCGCTCGTTCATCAGCGTCGTCAGCGACACGTTCCAGCCGTCACCCACCGCGCCGAGGCGTTGGCTATCGGGAATCACGACATCGGTGAAATAAACCTCGTTGAATTCCTGCATGCCGTTGGCCTGCTTGATCGGCCGCACCTCGACGCCTTTGCTCTTCATGTCGAGGAAGAACATCGTGAGCCCCTTGTGCTTGGGCACGTTGGGATCGGTACGGGTGATCAGGAGGCCGTAGTCGGAATAATGCGCGCCCGACGTCCAGATCTTCTGCCCGTTGATGACCCAGTCGTCACCGTCCTTCTCGAACTCCGGGAGGGCGAATGTCGAGTAGCTGTCGAGTTCGATGTCCTCCCCGTCCAGGACGAAGGACTTGCAGGACGCGCACTGGCCTTCCTTGCAGCCGTGCATGAGCGCGACGCCCT
>JBJMTR010000197.1:0-2988 GCA_045811565.1 Bradyrhizobium sp. | reverse complement strand
GTCGCGGCATGCGCCGCTTGGGCAAACCTGTGGGCGCGCACCTACCGGCTTCCCACCGCCGCGATGTTGCTCGTGTTCGGCGGCGCCTTCCTGCTGTCCGGCGTGGTCCCCACCCTGTTCCAGCGATTTTACGTGAAACCGAACGAACTGGAACTGGAACGGCCCCACATCGAACGCGGCATCCGCCTGACCCGGGAAGCCTACAATCTCAACCGGATCGCGGCGAAACCATTCCCCGCCGAACAGAACCTTAGCTTCAGGGCGCTCGAAGCCAACAAGGCCACCATCGAGAACATCAGATTGTGGGACTGGCAGCCGCTGGCCGATACCTACGCCCAGCTGCAGGAGATACGCACGTATTACAAATTGCGCAACCTGGATGTGGACCGCTACTGGCTTCGCGGCAGCTACCAAAGCGTGATGCTCGCGGCACGCGAGCTCAAATCCTCGCTGCTGCCATCCAACGCACAGACATGGGTCAATCTCCACGTCCTGTTCACGCACGGCAACGGTGCGGTGATGAGCCCGGTAACGCAAAAGAGCGCTGAAGGGCTTCCGCCGCTTTATTTGCGGGATATTCCTCCGGTTGCGGACGGCGGCCCCGAAATCCGCGAACCGCGCATCTACTATGGACAGGAGAAAAGCAACTACGTCCTCGTCAGGACAACCACGCCGGAATTCGACTACCCGAAGGGAAACGAAAACGTCTATGCGGTCTACGACGGCGCCGGTGGCATCCCCCTGTGGGGGATGGTGCGGAGAATCATCTTCGCCCACCACTTCAATGACATCAACCTGCTGCTCTCCAGCTACATCACCGACGACAGCCGGATCATGATCCGGCGCAATATCGGGGAGCGGGTGCGCGCGATCGCCCCGTTCCTCAGCCTCGATCGCGATCCCTATCTGGTCATCAGCGACGGGCGGTTGTTCTGGATCCAGGACGCCTACACGACCAGCGACTATTTCCCCTCTGCGCAGCCTGCGCCCGGCCTCACTCTCAACTACATCCGCAATTCGGTGAAAGTCGTCATCGACGCCTATAACGGCAGCGTCGCGTTCTATCTGATGGAGCAGGCGGACCCGATCGCTGCCACCTACCAGCGTATCTTTCCAGGATTATTCAAGCCGTTCGCGGCCATGCCGCCCGATTTGCAAAAGCACATTCGCTACCCCGAGGATCTCTTCCTGATACAGGCGCAGCTTTACCAGACCTACCACATGGCGGCCGCCGACGTTTTCTACAACCGCGAGGATCTTTGGCAATTTCCGCGCCAGCCGGCCGGCGACGGCGGCGTTGCTCCGATGGTCCCCTACTACATTGTCATGCGGCTGCCCGGCGAAACGCACGCCGAGTTCTTTATCATGATCCCGATGGTGCCGAGCCGCCGCGACAACATGATCGCATGGCTGGCGGCGCGCTGCGACGCACCCGATTATGGCAAGCTGATCGTCTACGAATTTCCCAAGGAGAGGCTCGTCTACGGACCGTTTCAGATCGAGGCGCGAATCCATCAGAACACGGAAATCTCTCAGCAAATATCCTTGTGGAACCAGATGGGTTCACGCGTAATGCGCGGAAACCTGCTGGTGATCCCGATCGAGAATTCGATCCTCTACGTATCGCCGCTGTATCTGCGCGCGGAGCAGGGACACCTGCCGGAGCTCAAGCGCGTGATCGCGGCTTATGGTGAACATGTCGTGATGAAGGAAACGCTTGCCGAGGCGTTGGCGGCGCTCTTCACGGACACCGCCGCACCGCCAACAACGGGCGCGGCAATGGAGGCCCCGAGCGGAGATACCGCGGCAAAGCGAGCGCAGGAGGCGCTCGATCGCTATAACCGGGCACTGGAGCGGTTGAAATCCGGGGATTGGGCGAGCTTCGGCAGAGAGATCGACGCGATGCGCGGTCTGTTGGAAGGCATCAGCCGTCAATCGCATGATCGCTAGAGTGGCCTGATTTCTCTTCAAAATCGTCGCGATCTCCGATCGACACATATGCGGCAGATACGGCCAACGGCCGCGCGACGAAACCCTTAGCCGCCATCTTCGTTATCTGCACGGCGTACGGCGTCTCACCGTATGCCAAACTGTGGCCGCATATCCATTTGAACATGCCGAACAGCGATGTGGTTTCCAGCCATGATGAGGCTTGCCGCGTTCATGTCTAGGACCACCAATCTGAATCTCCTGCTCCTCGCGCTGACCTTTCTTCTGCTGTCTCAACCAGCAAGATCGCAGGATGAACATGTGCCGCCGCAGGCGCCCGCGGTCACTCCTGCGCAGGCGCAACAGGCCCTCGAGATTCTGCAGGACGACAACAAGCGCGGACAACTCGTTCAGACCCTGCGGACAGTTGCAAAGGCATCGCCCGCCGCTGCGTCGACGCCGGACGCCGCATCGCGTGCGCCCTCTGCCGATAATCTCGGTGTGCAATTGCTGGTGCAGGTTTCAGACTGGTTTGGCGATGTATCAGGTCAGCTCGCCGCCGCCGCACGCACCGTGTCGGATTTCCCATTGATCTGGCGCTGGCTCCTGCAACTGACGACCGATCCGGTCGCGCGTCATACCCTGCTCGATACCGCGTGGAAGCTCGCGCTCGTCATCGCCTGTGCGCTCGCGGCGGAATGGATCGTTCGGCGCGCGATGCGTGGCCCGCTGGCAGCGGTTGAGCGTTATCTGCCGGCCCGCGCCCGTCAACGCAGCGATCTTCAGCCGGTGTCGGCCTCAAGCGAAGCGACACCGATCGCCGACGCCCGCGAACTGCGTCGTTGGCATGCGAGCCTGGTCTATGCGTGGCAGATGGGCTTGCGGCTTCCGTTCGTCCTGACCCGACTGGTTCTGGACCTGTTGCCGGTTATCTGCTTTGCGGCAATCGGCAATCTGCTGCTTGCGACCGACATTGGCGGGGAAGCCACGCCACGCGTGGTGATCCTGGCGCTGGTAAACGCCTACGTACTCTGCCGAGCTATCCTGTGTGTGACCGCT
>JBJMTR010000196.1:0-7423 GCA_045811565.1 Bradyrhizobium sp. | reverse complement strand
ATCGGTGTAGCCGGAAACCGCGATCGGCAGGTTCAGTTTGACGTCAGCCATCGGCACCAGCGCGCGCTGGCGCAGTTCGGCGTTGTCGCGCAGCTCCGGGTTGTCATGGTGCAACAGTTCGCTGATCCGCGCGCGGGTCTTCGACCAGACTTTTGGCCCCAACGCCATGAAGGGATTGAGCGACGGTGCCGAGAACACGCCAAGCGGGCCCACATCGAGCCTGGAGTCCTGCTCAAGCTCCCAGAGATCGAGCACGTAATCGCCGATCGCGACCCCGACGCGCGGCGCGAGGCCGTCCCTGGCTGAGAACACGCCATAGGGGAGATTCTGGATCGGGAAGTCGGAGGCGGAATCGAACGGGATGAAGGAGCGGAGGCTGGGATCGTTGGGGTGGGGCAACGTTTTGCTCCTGCTGTTGTCTCGACGGACTCTATCCTGCGCCACTTGGCGCAGGGCCGGAATCCATACTCACGATCGTGGTTATGGATTCCGGGTTCGGCACTTTGCGCCGCCCCGGAATGACGAGAGAGGGATCGCTACGCCCTGTTCGGATCGAACCGTTTTTCCAGTCCCTTCCAGCAATCGGCGTAGTCATCCTGCAAGGTCGGCGACGTCGCCGCATGCTCCGTCACGCGTTGCGGAAAGCGCGTCTCGAACATGAAGGCCATGGTGCCCGTCAGCTTCACCGGCTTCAATTCGCTGTTGCTGGCGTGCTCGAACGCTTCGCGATCCGGACCATGAGGCAGCATCTGATTGTGCAGCGAGATACCGCCAGGGACAAAACCTTGCGGCTTGGCGTCGTAGACGCCGTAGATCAGGCCCATGAACTCCGACATGATGTTCATGTGATACCACGGCGGCCGGAAGGTATTTTCCGCCACCGCCCAGCGCTCCGGGAAAATGACGAAATCGATATTCGCGGTGCCGGCGGTTTCCGACGGCGAGGTCAGCACGGTGAAGATCGAGGGATCGGGATGATCGAAACTGATCGCGCCGACCGGCGAGAAGGTGCGAAGATCGTATTTGTACGGTGCGTAGTTGCCGTGCCACGCCACCACGTCGATCGGCGAATGCGGCAAGATCGTCCTGAACAGCGAGCCGCCCCATTTCACGAACAGTTCTGTCGGCGTGTCCTTGTCTTCGTACGCCGCAACGGGCGTCAAGAAGTCGCGCGAATTGGCAAGGCAATTGGCACCGATCGGGCCGCGCTCCGGCAGCGTGAAGGCGCCGCCGTAATTCTCGCAAACGTAGCCGCGTGCGGGACCGTTGGGAATCTCCACGCGGAATTTTACGCCACGCGGGATCACCGCGATCTCGCCCGGCTCAACGTCGATGCGGCCGAATTCAGTGATGAAGCGTAAATTGCCTTGCTGCGCGACGAACATCATCTCGCCATCGGCATTGTAGAAATGCTGATCGACCATGGACTTGGTGATGAGCAAGACATGGGCGGCCATGCCGGCTTGCGTATTGGCATCGCCTGCCGTGGTCATTGTCTGCACGCCCTGCAGGAAAGTCTTGTCCTGCTTCGGGATCGGCGCGGGATCCCAGCGCAACTGAGCGATCGGCAATTCACATTCATGGCACGGCGCAGTGCGCCATAGCCCGGCATCGACATTGGCGAAGCGCCCCGAATGCTTCACCGACGGGCGGATCCGGTAAAGCCACGACCGCTCGTTGGCGCCGCGCGGCGCGGTGAATGGTGAGCCGGATAGCTGTTCGGCATAGAGTCCATAGGCGCAACGCTGCGGCGAATTGCGCCCGATCGGCAGCGCGCCGGGCAGCGCTTCGGTCTCAAAACTGTTGCCGAAGCCGGACATATAGCCCGGCGTGATTTGAACGGAGCTCCGGCCGATAGTATCAGGCGAGGTGTTGATATTCATGGTCATCCTCCTCCTTGCAGGGCGGCCCACATTTCCTGGTCGCGCTTGTCGGTCCAGATCACGGGTTCATCGATCCCGGAAGCCTCGTCGAACGCGCGCGAGACGTTGAACGGCAGGCAGTGTTCATAGATGGCAAAGCCTTCGAACTTCGGGTCCATCACCTCGCGGGTCGCAGCCATCGTCTCTTTCAGCGTGCGGCCCCTGGCGACCGATGTCTCGGCGGCGCCATAAAGCGTGGTGACGAAGTCGCGCGTCATCGCAATGGCGTCGCGCGCGGTTGCAAGCCCCTTGAGCGCATCGCCGCGTCCGGGCGCAATCGCCTTGGGATTGAAGGCGCGAATTTCGTTCAGCGTCGCCGGCCATTCGCGCAAATAGGCGTCGCCGCAATAGCAGGCCGAGTGATACTCAATGAGGTCGCCGGAGAACATAACTTCCGCGTCCGGCACCCAGGCGACAATATCGCCTGACGTGTGGCCTGCGCCGAGCTGCATCAGGCGCACCTCGCGTTTTCCCAGATAGATCGACATCTCGCCCTCGAATGTCAGGGTGGGCCAGGTCAGGCCGGGAATGCTTTGCGCGTCCTGGAACAGCCGCGGAAACCGGCCATATTCGGAGTCCCAGTCCTGCTGGCCACGCTCTGCGACCAGACGATGGGTTTCCTGCGAGGCGATGATCGCCTGTGCCTTATAGGCCGACGCCCCCAGCACGCGCACCGCATGATAATGCGACAATACGACATATTTGATCGGCTTGTCGGTGACGGTGCGCACGCGCTCGATCACCTTGTTCGCCATCGCGGGAGTAGCCTGCGCGTCGAACACGATGCAGCCGTCGTCGCCAACGATGACAGCAGAATTGGGATCGCCCTCGGCGGTGAAGGCGTAGAGATCGGTGCCGATCTCGGAGAAAGTGACCCTCTTCTCCGCGAGATCTGTGGTGGACGCAAAACCTTTAGTCATCAATTCAGTCCCTCGTTCGAGCGCCTATTGTTGCTGCTGTTGCTGCTGCTGGCTGGCATCCAGCATGCGCCGCTTCGCGAGCGCGATCGCCTCGTGCAGCACGTCGAGATCGCCGATGTGGTTGGCGAGCACCAGCACCAGTGCCGCGTCGAGATCCGCGCTCTGCTCATCACTCAAGCCGCGATGCGCCTCGACGATCGCGCGAAATGCATCGTCGGCTTTTGCAAAGTTCGAGCTGGTGGACAGCGCCATGATCGAGACCTCAGTTGAGCCCGGATGCACGCGCGAGCGCCGCATCCAGCGCCTGTCGCGTCGGATGACGGAAGCGCGCGGCGACATAGCCGTCGGGCCGCAGCAGATAGGCCGAGCCGGGCTCGGCGTCATAGCGCGTGCCGGCAAGCCCCTCGGCATCGATAAAGCCGTCGGCCCCGCCGATGCGGATCACCCCTACGCCCTCGGCTGCCTCAGCTGCCGCGCCATTGTCAAACGCCAGCAGCGTGAACCCCGTTCCCTCGTTGATGAAGGTGTCTGTCAGAAACATCTGGCGGCCGGATCGCACCGCAACCGGGGCGTCCTGCATGGAGGTGCCAGGCCGCGGGCCGCCGCGCCAGGCATCGCAATCTGCGGTCGACAGCGGCGTTGCGTAGACCGAAGGCACCGAGAGTCGACCGCCATTGACCATGCGCTTGCCGAATTCCGTCTCCTTGGCGAGGGCCAGCACCGCCTTGCGCAGCCGCGCCTCCTGCCGCGAGGCGGGCGCCATGAAATCAGTCGAGCGGGTGGATTCGCGGATGTTCTCGTCGGCAGCGGCGCTGCGCTCGATGTGATAGCTCTCAAGCAGGCTTTGCGGCGAAATTCGCCGCAGCACGCGATCGAGCTTCCATGAAATATTCTCGGCGTCTTCGAGACCCGAATTGGCCCCGCGGGCGCCGAACGGCGAGACCTGGTGCGCGGCGTCGCCGGCGAAGATCACGCGACCGTGGATGAACCTGTCCATGCGACGGCACTGGAATTTGTACAGCGAGATCCACTCGAACTCGAACTTGTCGTGCCCGAGCATGCGCGCGATGCGCGGCCGCACATTCTGCGGCAGCTTTTCGACCGCGGGATCGGCGTCCCGATTGAGCTGCAGGTCGATCCGCCAGATGTCGTCCGGTTGCCTGTGCAGCAGCGCGGAGCGGCCGGCATGGAAGGGCGGATCGAACCAGAACCAGCGCTCGGTCGGGAATGCGGCGGTCATCTTCACGTCGGCGATCAGGAATTGGTCCTCGAAAACCTGCCCGGTAAATTCCGCGCCCACCATTTGCCGTAGCGACGACCGCGCGCCATCGCAGGCAACGACGAAATTTGCGTGGGTCTTATAAGGGCCGTCCGGCGTCGCGATCGTCAGCGCGACACAATCGTTGCGCTGTTCGAGCCCGACCACCTTGTTGCGCCAGCGCAGGTCAATCGCAGGTAGCGCCTTGACCCGATCGACGAGATAGGCCTCGGCATGGAACTGCTGCAGGTTAATGAAGGCCGGCCGCTTGTGCCCCTGCTCCGGCAGCAGATTGAACTGATAAAGCTGTGAGGCGCCGTGAAAAATCTTGCCGACGCTCCACACCACGCCCTTGTCGACCATGCGGTCTCCGACCCTGAGCCGATCCCAATACTCCAGCGAGCGTTTCGAGAAACAGATTGCGCGCGAGCCTTCGCCGATCCGGTCAGCATCATCGAGCAGCAACACCGATTGGCCGCGCTGCGCCAGATCGATGGCCAGCGACAACCCGACCGGCCCGGCGCCGACCACCACGATCGGATATTCGGCCACATCGGCGCCCGCCCGATCCTGATCGGGATGACGGCGATAGCCGAACTGTGTTGTGGTCTGCGCCATGCGCGTGAACCTTGTGGCTAGCCAAGGGCGGAGGACCTTGCTAAATTAGTCGCATCTGCAACTATCTTAAACTCTCCGCGGGCCGCGCCGTCAACTCAAATTGGAGCGATTTTGGCAAAAGTGTTTTCAGGCGAAGAGGTGATGCGGTCCGGGACCGGTCCCGGCTCGCGCCAGGAAAACGCATCGCAAAAAAGACGACTGGATTTGTTCAAGTTCGTGCCGTTCCGCCTGAACCGGCTGGCGGCCGAGGTCGCCTCTGCCCTCTCAGTCGAGTATCAGGCGCGCTATGGGCTCGACATTCCGGAATGGCGTGTGCTGGCGACGCTCGGCTTCCGCAATGATGCCTGCAGTGCGCAATACATTTCGCATTGCACCCGCACGCATAAATCCACCATCAGCCGCGCCGTCACGGCGCTGATGGAACGGCAGATCGTGGAACGTGTCGAGAATGCCGACGACCGCCGCGAGTTCCGCCTGCGCCTGACCCGCAAGGGCAAGACGCTCTACGAAGAACTGATCCCGCGCCTCTTGCGCAAGGAGCAGGAGATCTTGTCGTGCCTGTCAGCGCAGGAACGCAAGGAATTTGCGCTGTTGCTCGGCAAGATCGAAAAGAGCCTCGAGCTCGTGCAGACGAGCCAGGAGGCCGACGCAAAGGAGGCGTATTAATTCACGGTCATTCCGGGCAGGAACAGCACATCGCTTTGCCTGATGACATCGGCGACAGACGTCGCAATCTCGGCGCCTTCGGCGCGCAGCCGCGCCAGCGGCTCCGGCGAAAGGTCAAACGCGATCGCGCGCTGCCGCTCTTCTTCACGAGATTGCGGCAGATCGGCTCCCCCATTACGCCCAAGCCGATGAAGCCGACAGTTCCGTAGTCGGACATTTGTTTGAACCTATTTCACGAAGCAACGCGACGGCGGCACATGCAATGCAAAAGCATCGACCTTGTCGCTTGCCCGCGGGTAGATCTCGGTCACGACTGGATCGTGGCCGGGGATGAAACGATCGGGATGGCCGGCGAGACGTTCGACGATTTCCCAGCCTTGCGCCATGTCGCCGACGTTGTAGACGATTGGAAACGGGCTGCGACGCTGCAGATTGGCGTAATAATGTGCGGCGTCCGACGCCAGCACAACGGGACCGCGCGCGGTTTCGACTCGCACGACCTGCAGTCCATCGGAATGGCCGCCGACTCGATGCACCGTCACGCCCGGCGCGATCTCGCCATCGCCGGAATGGAAAGTGACGCGCTCGCCGTAGACATGACGGACCATCAGCGTGACGTGCTCGAGCGAGAACGGATGCCGCAGCATGCCGTTGCACATGCAGCGTCCGGTGGCGTAGCTCATCTCGCGGTCCTGCAGATGAAAGCGGGCATTGGGGAAGCGATCGAGGTTGCCGGCGTGGTCGTAATGCAGGTGGGTGACGATGATGTCCCGGATCGCGCCTGCTGCGACGCCGAAGCTTTCGAGCGCATCGACCGGATTGAGCGTCAGCTTGCGGGCGCGCAGCTTCGCCTCTTCGGCGTTGAAACCGGTATCAACCAGGATGTCGCGGCCTGGCGTGCGGATCAGCCAGACGAAGTAATCGAGGTCCTGCGCCGTGGTCTCATGGGGATCGGGCAGCAGATAGTTCATGTGGGGAGTGCGCGGCGACATTGTCGCATAGCGCAGGGCGTAGATTTCGTAGGCGTTTCCCATCGGTATCACTTTTCTTCGCGTTCTTGGATTGGCCGATGTCCGCAACAAGCCATTGTCATCTGCAAAGGTCAAACGGACGCAGCGCATCACGCCGCATGACAGCCCCCGCACTCCTATGTGAGACGGATCACATTACGCCTCTACCGGTCATCATCCGCGAAAGCGGGTGATCCAGTATCCCACAGGCGTCGATGATCATTGAAGGGCCGCGACGTGCTGGATACCCCACCTTCGCGGGGTATGACGGCCGGAACGGAACTCGGCGCCTTCAGGACGACCGCGGTCGAGACATCGCGCCAAACGCGATGTCTTGCTCTCGCATTCGTCTCCCCGCGTCGCGGTCAATTGTCGCAATTAATGACGATATCGCAACTAGTTGACGGCCTGCGAGCGTGGTTTGATAATGCAGATTGCGTAGAGTAAGGTCGCCGCGGCGCAAGCTGAGATCGGCGCCGTGTTGGCTGGACTGCCGCGATTATGAAAATCCGTTTTGCATTACTCGTCACGTTATTCGTCACGTTGATTTTTTCGATCGCGTCGACCGCGCCGCTACTCGCTGCGGGCGACCGTTATGCCCTGGTGATCGGCAACGCGAAATATCCGGATGCCGAAGCGCCGCTGAAGGAGCCGATCAATGATGCACGGGACGTCGCCGACGAGCTCAAGCGCGACGGCTTCAACGTTGATATCGGGGAAAACCTTACCGGCGAGCAGATGCGCCGCGCCTTCGAGCGTCTGTACGCCAAGATCAAGCCGGGTTCGGTCGCACTGATTTTCTTCTCAGGCTTCGGCGTTCAGTCCAGCCGCCAAAGCTACATGATCCCGGTCGATGCGCAGATCTGGACCGAGCCGGATGTTCGCCGTGACGGTTTCAGCCTCGAGATCGTGCTGGGCGAGATCAACAGCCGCGGCGCCGGCGTCAAGATCGCGCTGATCGACGCCTCCCGGCGCAACCCGTTCGAGCGCCGGTTCCGCAGCTTTTCCGCTGGCCTTGCACCGGTGATT
>JBJMTR010000195.1:0-8588 GCA_045811565.1 Bradyrhizobium sp. | reverse complement strand
TTGTTGGCGCTCTTGGGGGCTGCGGCGCCGGATCAGGCGGCCAAAAGCGAGGTTAATTCGTTCGTTAGCCCCTAGCATCGGCCACAATCATGGTCTATTCGACGAGCTATGATAAAAGCGCGGACCGCCAAGTTTCAGATCGGGCAGATCGTCCGCCACCGGGTGTTTTCGTTCCGGGGCGTGATTTTCGACATCGATCTGGAATTCAACAATACCGAGGAATGGTGGTTGTCGATCCCCGAAGAGGTCCGGCCTCACAAGGACCAGCCGTTCTATCATTTGCTCGCCGAGAATTCGGATTCAGAATACGTGGCCTACGTCTCCGAGCAGAATCTGCTGCCCGACGATTCCGGCGAGCCGATCCGGCATTCACAGGTCGCCGAGATCTTTGTGAAAGACAAATCCGGCGGCTATCGCCCGCGCAATCCGTCGCTGAATTAGCAAGCTTCTCCCGGCGAAAAAGGCGCCCAACACGGGCGCCTTTTGCTCTATCGATCTCGCGCTTACTTCGCGGCAGGATTAGCCTGCGCCGCGCCGCTGGACTTTTGCGCTTCCTCAAGCTTCTTGCGCTGCTCTTCCGCGCGCTTCTGCAGTTCTTCCTGCAGCTTCTTTTGGGTTTCCTCGAACACCTTCGGATCGGTCGGCGGGCCGTCATAGGCCTTTGCAAAACTTCCGCCGGTCTCCTGCAGCGGCAGCGGCAGCGTCAGCGGCGCACCGTTGGAGTTTATCGCCTGCACCACTAGATTCTGGCCCTTCTTCATGTTGGCCAATAATTCCGGCGTCGCTTCATAGTCGGACATGCAGCCATTGGCGAAGCAGATCACATAAGGGCTCTGCTGCGGCTGGTTGCCGTCGACGATGATGCGGGTTCCATGAACGAGTTGCATCCCGAGCGGCAGCGTCACGCGCAAAATCTTCTTCGGCTCGCCTTCGGGCTCGATGATGACGGCAGCGATGACCGGCTGTCCGGACTCGATGCGGCCATCCTTGCCGGTGAAGCATACCTGCTTGGCGGCGGCGTCCTGACCTTTCAGACAGAACTTGGTCCACGGCGCATAGATCAGCTGAACCTGCTGATCCTGGGGCTGCGGCGGCTGCTGCTGGGCGGCCGCGGGGGGAGTACCATTTTGGGCCGGCGGCGCTTGCTGGGCGGAGGGTGCGGGAGCGGGCGCCGCCTTGGGAGCAGCCTTCGGGGCCGCCTTGGGAGCAGCCTTCGGTGCTGACGGTGCCGCGGGTTGCTGGGCCTGGGCGTCGGGAACGAGCAAGGCTGCGGACAATGCAGTCGCCGTCAACAAGGCGACAATTCGCCCACGCGGCCGGGCCGACGCGGCCAAGATACGGAAATTCATTGCGGAAAACCCTTTCTGAACGGCAGCGCCCGAAACCGCTGCAGGCACCGACACCTAGCCGTTTGGGCGGCTGTCTCCTAGTCAATTGAGGCGGATACGTGACAGGTGTGCCGCCCTGATCAATTGCACGCCTTCAATACAGCGACGGACGAAAAGATCAATGCCAGCAAGCATCTTTAGGCCGATGTTACGGTGGATGCCGGGGGCCGTGGTAAGGCTCTGCTCGTGAATATTTGCGAATCAAATCCGCGCGCTGCAATGCTGGCGTTGAGGCGTATCGCCATGCGCGCGCTTACCCTTCTCGCGGTCGCCCTGCCGACGGTGACCGGCGCCGGTCGCGCGGAGGCAGCGGAAAGTTACGCGATCGCCATGCACGGCGCCCCGGCTTTGCCGGCTGACTTCAGCCATATGCCCTACGCCAATCCGGGCGCGCCGAAGGGCGGCCGCCTGACTTGGGGCCTCCTCGGCGCCTTCGACAGTCTTAACCCGCTGATCGTCCGTGGTCTCGCCATCCAGCAAATCCGAGGCTTTGTCGTCGAAAGCCTGATGGCGCGCGGCAATGACGAGGCTTTCACGCTCTATGGCCTCCTGGCAAAAACCATCGAGACCGACGATGCCAGAAGCTACGTCACCTTCCATCTTGATCCCCGCGCCCGCTTCTCCGATGGCAAGCCGGTGCTGGCGGAGGACGTGCTGTTTTCCTGGGCCTTGCTGCGCGACAAGGGCCGCCCCAACCACCGCCAATACTATTCCAAGGTTGCAAAAGCCGACGCGCCGGATCCGCTCACGGTGCGTTTCGATTTCGGCGTCGCCGACGACCGCGAGCTGCCGCTGATCCTCGGACTGATGCCCGTCCTGCCGCGGCATGCGGTCGATCCCGCAACGTTTGAGGAGACCACAATGACCGGGCCGATCGGCTCCGGCCCTTACCGCGTCGGCACGGTGAAGCCGGGATCAAGCGTGACGCTGGTGCGCGATCCCGATTATTGGGGCCGTGACCTGCCGGTTAACCGGGGCCTCTGGAATTACGACGAGGTCAGGCTCGATTTCTACCGCGAGGCCAACGGCCAGTTCGAAGCGTTCAAGCGCGGGCTCTATGATTTTCGGGTCGAAACCGAACCGCTGCGCTGGCACGACGGCTATGATTTTCCCGCCGCGCACAATGGCGAGCTGATCCGCGACGCGATCAAGACCGGAATGCCGCAGCCCTCGGAATTCCTGGTGTTCAACACGCGCCATCAGATGTTTTCCGACATTCGCGTGCGGCAGGCGCTGACGCTTCTGTTCGATTTCGAATGGATCAACCGCAATTACTTCTTTGGGCTCTACACCCGCACCGCCAGCTATTTTGCCGGCTCGGAATTGTCAGCTTACGGCCGCCCCGCCGATGAGCGCGAGCGCGAGCTCCTGAAGCAGTCAGCCGCACACGTTCAGCCGGATATGCTCGACGGCACCTACCATCTTCCCGTCAGCGACGGATCGGGCCGCGATCGCAAAACGCTGCGCAGCGCGCTTACGCTGTTATCGGAGGCAGGTTACGATCTCAATGGCGCGGTACTGCGGCAACGCGCGACGAAAGCGCCCCTCACCTTCGAAATCCTGGTGACGACTCGCGACCAGGAACGGATCGCGCTGGCTTACCAACGCGACCTCAAACGCGCCGGCATCGAGGCCACGGTTCGCGCGGTCGATCCCGTCCAGTTCGACCAGCGTCGGCTCGGCTACGAGTTCGATATGATCCAGAACCGCTGGGATCAGTCGCTGTCGCCCGGCAACGAGCAGTCGTTTTACTGGGGCAGCCAGGCCGCCGATATTCCCGGCACAAGGAACTATATGGGTGCGAAGGAACCCGCCATCGATGCGCTGATCGCGGCGCTATTGGAGGCGCGAGAGCGCCCCGCCTTCGTGTCAGCCGTGCGGGCGCTGGACCGGACACTGATGTCCGGTTTCTACGCTATCCCGCTGTTTAATGTCGCCGAGCAATGGATCGCGCGCTGGAATCGGATAGAACAACCTGCACGATCAGCGTTGACCGGCTATCTTCCGGAAACCTGGTGGCAGAAGCCGGACGCGCAATCGAAATGATGCAAGTGAAATTGAGCCCGTGACCCAGCCCACCGCGTCGCCCACGCTTGATGCCCTGTTCAAACGGATCCTGGCACGGCAGCCGGAAGCGCTGGCGCTGGTCGATCCTCTCAACAAGCAACGCATCACCGGGCAGACGCGGAAACGCCTGACGTTTGCGCAGGCCGATCGGGCGATCTCGGCACTGGCGGCGCATTTCATCGAATCCGGATTGCCCGCCAATTCCGTGATCGCCGTTCAACTGCCGAACACGATCGAATTCGCGCTCACGGTATTGGCCGCCCATCGGGCCGGATTGGTGGTCGCGCCGCTTCCGCTGCTCTGGCGCCAGGCGGAATTGACGGCGGCGCTCAATCGCACCGCGGCGCGGGCGATCGTGACCACCAGCAGGATCGATGGCGTCGTCTATGCCGATCTCGCGATGAATGCCGCCGCCGAGGCGTTTTCGATCCGCCATGTCTGCGGCTTCGGCAGCGATTTGCCTGAAGGCATGGCCTCGCTCGATCAAGCCATTTTCCGGGAATCGCCCACCACGCGCGCCGTCATTCATGACGGCCGCAAAGCCGCATTGATTTCTTTCGATGTGACCGCCGAGGGCTTCCGTCCGGTGCCGCGCGCCCATTTCGCCCTGATCGCCGGCGGTCTCGCGATATCGCTGGAAAGCGATGTGCGGCAGGGCGCAACCATCATGTCAGCGTTTGCCCCGATGTCCTTCGCGGGCCTCGCTTCTTCCCTCGTGGTCTGGCTGCTGTCGGGCGGAACGCTGGTGCTGCACCATCCCTTTGACGACGCGGTGCTCGAACAGCAGATCAACGACCATGCCTGCGACACGCTGATCGCTCCCGCGCCACTGGCGCTGCGGCTGGGTGAGTTCGACCTTGCCACGCGTCTGCCGTCCTTGCGCAACGTTATCGGTCTCTGGCGCGCGCCGGAACAGGTCCTTTCCAGCGCAGCCTGGACCACGCAACGGACGACACTGACGGACGTCTATCTGTTCGGCGAAGCCGGACTGTTCGGCGCACGCCGCAGCGCCGAGGATGGATCGCCCGCGCCGATCAAGCCGGGGTCGCATGGCGCGCCGCGAGAGCTGCCGGGATCGCCGATCGCGGGCGAGATCCTGCTGACACCCAGGGGCACGCTCGGTCTGCGCGGGCCGATGGTTCCCGCGGCCGCCTACGCACCGCCTCCGCCACCCGGCGATTCGCTCATCGCGCCGCCGCCGTGCGATTTCGTCGATACCGAGTATGCGGCGCGGCTCGACCGCCTGACCGGCGCCATCAATATCACCGCACCTCCGTCGGGCATCATGGCGGTCGGCGGCTACCGTTTCCTCAGCCATGATCTGCAGGAATGGTCGCGGCGGCTCGGCCACGGCGCGTTGCTGACGGCGTTGCCCGACCGCTTGAGCGGGCACCGGCTTGCCGGACGCGCCCAGGACAATGCGCGCGCCCGAGACGCCATGGCAGAACTCGGCCATAACCCATTGATGGTCGAAGCCTTTCGCGACCGCAGCAACGTCCCGTAGGACAACGGCAAAGGTTGCGTTGACGCTGCATTAAGCCGGGCAAACTAGACTTCGCGCGCTCCATTGATTGCGTGTTCGATCCGAGTTGCCAGATGTCCCAGCAAGGCCCGATCCTCGTCGTATCGACCGCCGAACGGCCGTCATTTGTTTCCGTGCTGGATGAAGCACAACTGTTTCCAGTGATCGAGACCGAATGGGCCGACGCCGCACGCGCCGTGGAGCAGTTGCGGCCGGCGGCAGTAATCGCTGCGGCGACCACAATCGATGAGGCAGGGCTTGCGGCGCTGGCGAAGCAAATCGCGTTACGCCAGCCTTATCTGCCGCTGATATCAGTCGATCCCCAGGTCCAGCTGCCGGCAAACGCCATCCCGTTCTTTCAGACACAAGGTAGCCCGGCACGCCTCGTGACGCGCCTGCGCGCGGCGCTGCGCACCAGGTCATTGCACGCAACCGTGATGCGCCGGCTGATCCCGCTCGAGCCGATTGCGCTCAGCGATATCGATCCGAGCCGCGACGCGACCGTGCTGCTGATCGGCCGCGGCGCCGCCTACCCTGCGCTTTCGGTATCACTTGGCGAGCAAACCGGCGTGGTCGGCGCGCTAAGCATCGAGGCCGCGGCAAAGCATCTCAACGCACGCGACATCGATGGCATCGTGCTCGGCGAGGGTTTCAGCCTGCGCGTGATGGATGCCTTCCTCACCGTGCTGACGGAGGATGCCCGTTTCCGCAACCTGCCCGTCGTGGTGACATCCAGCGAGTTGGCGCCCACCTACGATCTGCCGAACCTGGAAATCATCTCCGGCGAACCCGCTGATATCGTGGCGACGGCGTTGCCGCTGGTCCGCCAGCACGCGTTTGAGGCTCATCTGAGCCGGACCTTGCGCTCGCTCGACGCGGAAGGCCTGATCGATGCCCGCACCGGCTTGCTCACCAAGGCTGCGTTCGAGCGCGATTTCGCAACCGCCATCTATCAGGCCATCGAGCGCGGCGGCGGATTGTCCGTAGCGCGGTTCGCCTTCGATCCTGCGCATCCGCGCGCCCAGTTTGACGGTGCGCGGATCATCAGCCGCCTGATGCGCCAGATGGATTTCGGCGCCGTCCACGACGATGGATCGGTCATCGTCGTGTTCGCCGAAGCCGAATTGCGCAACGCGCACATGATCGCGCGGCGGCTTTGCAGTGTGATGCGACATACCAGTGATGGTAGCCGCGACACCGGCATCGAGCCACCCGTGACGGTTGCGACGTTACTGCCGAATGATTCGGCCAAATCGCTGCTGGCACGCCTCTATGATGAGGCGCATCGCGCGGCGTCGTAGCAAGCTTTGTGGGGTGACAAACGTGCTTTTCGCGCCCTGCCCATCATTCTCGATTCCGACGCCGTTGGGTCGTGGTGGGCACGCTTCGCTCTGCGCATCCGACGATTTTGCGCAGCCACTAGCTACGCCGCCTTGCGATCTTCCGCGAGATTGGCGAGCTGGCGCAAGATCTCGGTGGTGCCGGCCAAACGTTCCTCGGGTGTTTCCCAATCCTGGAAGAATACCACCTTCATGTCCGGCCGCACCCGCGCCGCCTGGCCGTGCTGGCGGATGAAATAGACCAGGCGGTCGGGCTGCGCGAATTTGTTGTCGCGGAAAGTGATGACAGCGCCCTTCGGCCCAGCATCGACCTTCTCAACATTGGCGCGCCGGCAGTATGCTTTGATCGCGGCGACCTTGAAGAGATAGCGCACCTCGTCCGGCAGCACGCCAAAACGGTCGCGCATTTCGGCGGCGAAATTGTCGATCTCCTCGTCGGTTTCGAGATCGGCCAGCCGCCGGTACAGCGACAGCCGCACCGCGAGATCGTTGACGTAATCCTCGGGGATCAGCACCGGCATGCCGATGGTGATCTGCGGCGACCAGCGATCGGCCGCCGGCTCGACCACGCCGGCCTTAAGGTTGAGGATCGCCTCTTCCAGCATCGACTGGTACAGCTCGAAGCCGACTTCCTTGATGTGGCCGGACTGCTCCTCGCCGAGCAGATTGCCGGCGCCGCGAATATCGAGGTCGTGGGAAGCGAGCTGGAAGCCGGCGCCCAGCGTCTCCAGCGATTGCAGCACTTTCAAGCGCCGCTCGGCTTGCGCAGTGATCTTTTGCTGGGCCGGCAGCGTGAACAGCGCGTACGCGCGCAGTTTCGAGCGTCCCACGCGTCCCCGCAACTGATACAGCTGCGCAAGCCCGAACATGTCGGCGCGATGCACGATCAGTGTATTCGCATTGGGGATATCAAGGCCAGATTCGACAATCGTGGTCGAAAGCAGGATGTCATATTTGCCGTCGTAAAACCCGGACATGATGTCCTCGATCACGGTTGGCGCCATCTGGCCATGCGCGACCGCGACCTTCATCTCCGGCACGTTCTTGTCGAGGAAATCCTTGACGCTGGCCAGGTCCTCGATTCGCGGCACGACATAAAATGCCTGCCCGCCGCGATAACGTTCGCGCAGCAGCGCCTCGCGGATCATCAGAGGATCATGCGGTGCCACGAAGGTGCGCACCGCCAAGCGATCGACCGGCGGCGAGGCGATGATCGAGAGATCGCGCACCCCGGTCAGTGCCAGCTGCAGCGTGCGCGGAATCGGCGTGGCGCTCAGCGTCAGCACATGCACCTGGGCACGCAGTTGTTTCAGCCGTTCCTTATGGCTCACGCCAAAATGCTGTTCCTCGTCGACGATCAGGAGACCCAGATCCCTGAACTTGATGGATTTCGCGAGCAACGCGTGGGTGCCGACCACGACATCGACGTTGCCTTCCGAAAGCCCCTTCTTAACCTGCGTCAGCTGCTTCTGTGGGATCAGGCGTGAGGCCTGCGCGACATTGACCGGAAAGCCCCGGAAGCGTTCCGCAAAGGTCTTGCTGTGCTGGCGCGCCAAAAGCGTGGTCGGCACCACGATGGCGACCTGCTTGCCCTCGAGCGCGACGGCAAACGCCGCACGCAATGCCACCTCAGTCTTGCCGAAGCCGACGTCTCCGCAGATCAGCCGGTCCATCGGACGGCCGCTTTCGAGATCCTTTAACGTCGCGTTGATGGCGCCGAGCTGGTCCTCGGTCTCTTCGTAAGGGAAGCGCACGCAGAACTCGTCATAGACATGCGGCTGCACCGGCATCTTTGGCGCCTCGTGCAGATGGCGCTCGGCGGCGATCTTGATCAATTCGCCCGCGATCTCACGGATGCGGTTCTTGAGCTTTGCCTTGCGCGCCTGCCAGCCGGTGCCGCCAAGACGGTCCAACTCGACGTGGGCGTGATCTGAACCGTAGCGCGACAGCAGCTCGATGTTTTCGACCGGCAGGAACAGTTTTGTGTCCGCGGCATAATGCAATTCGAGACAGTCGTGCGGCGCGCCGGAGACTTCCAGCGTCTGCAGTCCAACGAAGCGGCCGATGCCGTGCTCGACGTGTACCACGAGATCGCCGGCCGAGAGGCTCGTGACTTCGGAAATGAAATTATCGAGTTTGCGGCTCGATTTGCGCGGCCTCACCAGGCGGTCGCCCAGGATGTCCTGCTCGCTGATAACGGCGACATTATCGGTCTCGAAGCCGGATTCCATGCCGAGAACGGCGAGCATCGCTTCGTTGCGCGGCGTCGCC
>JBJMTR010000194.1:0-10638 GCA_045811565.1 Bradyrhizobium sp. | reverse complement strand
GCTCGAAGCGGTTTTTGCGCGCATAATGCCAATCTAGAGCGTTTTCGAGCGAAGTGGATACCGGTTCGCGTGAGAAAACGCGTCAAAAATGAAGAGAAAGAGCTCCCGTTCAGACTCAATCGGAACGGTGGCTGCGCGATCGGGTGCTTGCGCCGCAGCGTGATTGGGTTCAGACGGTGCGTCGTTCGTGCTGCACAGACGGGTTAACGAGATCAGGTCCCGTTCCTCGGGTTGGCGCGGTGCGGCCATAATCCTTTTGCTTGGTTAACTATTCGCCGACAATATGCCTCAATCCACTCCCTTGATTCCCTTTGTGATCCCTTGGGCGGTTGGTGGTCCTGGCCGATCGCGGTCGGTCAAGAGAAGAGATACGATGGTGGGGCCGCTCAATCGCAAGTCTGGATCTTCTGCGGGTCCGCAGCCCTCGGGCGCGACCCGGCGCACGGCGCTCGGCTTCATCCTCGGTGCGCCCCTGCTTGGCGCCTGCTCGAGCGTGCAGCAGACCTTTAGTCAGTTCAGTTCGCAACCCGACGCCGGGCCGCAGCAGCAATCGCTGGCGGTCGGTAACGGCCAAGTCAAGGTGGGATTGATCCTGCCGCTGTCGGCGGCCGGCAATGCCGGCGTCGCCGCCCAATCGATGAAGAACGCGGCCGAAATGGCTTTGGCGGAATTTCAGAATCCCAACATCCAGCTCCTGATCAAGGATGACGGCGGCAACCCGCAAGGCGCGCAGCAGAGCGCCCAGCAGGCGCTCGGCGAAGGCGCGGAGATTATCCTGGGACCGCTGTTTGCAGCCTCGGTGCCGGCAACCGCGCAGTTGGCCCGCGCCCGCGGCACCTCGGTGATCGCATTCTCAACCGATTCCAGCGTGGCCGGGCGCGGCGTCTATCTCCTGAGCTTCCTCCCGGAGTCCGACATCAATCGCATCATCGACTACGCCGCCAGCACGGGAAAGCGATCGTTCGCCGCGCTGCTGCCCGACAACGCCTATGGCAATGTGGTCGAGGCCGCGTTCAAGCAGGCGGTCGGCCGCAAGGGCGGCCGTGTCATCGCATTTGAAAAATACGGCGGTGATCGCGCGACGCCGGCGCGAACGGTGGCGCAGTCGCTTGGCCAGGCCGATGCGCTGCTGCTGGCCGATGACGGCGATTCCGTGGTGGCGACGGCGGACGCGCTGACCGCGGCAGGGGCGAATTTGCGCAATATCCAGTTGCTCGGCACCGGGCTGTGGGATAACCCCCGCGTCTTCGCCAGCCCGGCGTTGCAGGGCGGCCTCTATGCCGCGCCGGATCCGTCCGGCTTCCGCAGTTTCTCCGGCCGTTACCGTGCCAAATACGGTGCCGAACCGGTCCGCACCGCGACGCTTGCCTACGACGCGGTGGCGCTGATCGCGGCGCTCGCCCGCACCCAGGGGGCGCAGCGCTTCGCGCCGGAAACGCTGACCAATCCGTCTGGCTTCGCGGGGATAGATGGCCTGTTCCGCTTCCGCTCCGATGGCACGAATGAGCGCGGCCTTGCCATCATGAAAGTGGCGACAGGCGGCGGCCAGGCCGTCGCCGGCTCGCCGAAGAGTTTTGGGGCTTAGCTCTATCCGTCGCCCCTGCGAAAGCAGGGGCCCAGAACCACTATCGCTGATTCTGAAAAAAGGAGTCGACCCTTGTGCCCCCTTTTCCAGGGGCCGCGGCCTAGGGTCCTCGCCTGCGCGGGGACTAGTCGTGGGGGAGCTACGCGGCCAGATCCGCCACCACCGCATCGAGCACCGGAAATCCCGCCTGCGTGACGCGCAACCGGCCGTCGGCATCGACGGTAATCGCGCCTTCCTCGCGCAGCGCGGTGATCCGATCCGGATCGAGCGGACGGCCTGACAGCGTCGCATAGCGTTTGGGATCGATACCCTCGACCAGCCGCAAGCCCATCAGCAGAAACTCGTCGGCCCGTTCCTCGCTGTTGAGAAGGTCGTCGGTAACGACGCCATGGCCGTTCGCCTCCACCCGCATCAGCCAGGCTTCGGGGCGCTTTTCGGTCGCGGTCGCATGCCGGACGCCATCGATGTCGAGCCGGCCATGCGCGCCGGGGCCGATGCCGGCATATTCCTTGCCGCGCCAGTAGACGAGATTGTGTTTGCATTCCGCGCCCGGGCGCGCGTGATTGGAAATCTCATAGGCCGGCAGGTGATGTCGCGCGCATACCTCCTGCGTGACATCGTAGAACGCCCGTGCGGTGGCCTCATCCGGCGTCCGCAACTTGCCCGCCGCGTGCAGGCCGAAGAACGGCGTACCTTCTTCGATGGTGAGCTGATAGAGCGACAAATGCTCGGCCGCTTCCGCGATCGCCTGCTTCAACTCATCGGTCCACATCTGAGGCGTTTGATCCGGGCGGGCGTAGATCAAATCGAACGAATAGCGATCGAACGCCTGGCGCGCGATGGCGACCGCATCCAGCGCTTCGCGCGCAGTGTGAAGGCGGCCGAGCGCTTTCAATGAGGCATCATCCAGCGCCTGCACGCCGAGCGACACCCGGTTGACGCCGGCTGCGCGATAGCCGCGAAATCGCGTGGCCTCGACGCTGGTCGGATTCGCCTCGAGCGTGACCTCGACATCGTCAGCGACCCGCCAGTGCCTTGCGATCGCGTCGAGGATGGCGCCCACGGTTTGCGGCTGCATCAGCGACGGCGTCCCGCCGCCGAGAAAAATCGAGGAGACTTCCCGCCCGGGCGTCCGCGCCGCCGATGTCTCGATCTCGCGTGCGAAGGCGCGCTGGAATCGATCCTCATCGATCGGCGCATGCCGGACATGGCTGTTGAAGTCGCAATACGGGCATTTCGACAGGCAAAACGGCCAGTGCAGGTAAACGCCGAATGCTGACCGCTCCGGACTAGTCAAGGCAGATCTCCGCCAGCTTCACAAAGGCGCGGGCGCGGTGCGACAGGCCAAGGCCCAACGGCGGCAGCCCGTGTTTTTCGACGCTCGTCATCTCGCCGAAGGTACGCGTGTGTCCATCCGGCAGAAACGCCGGATCGTAGCCGAAGCCCGCGGTGCCGCGCGGCGGCCACACCAAAGTTCCGTCGACGCGCGCCTCGACTTGTTCGAGATGGCCGTCCGGCCAGGCGACGCATAGCGCGGAGACGAAATGCGCTCTTCGCTTTTCCGGCCTGGTCGCGCCACGCTCCTGCAACAGGCGCTCGATCCGCGTCATTGCGGCGGTAAAATCCTTGTTCGGGCCGGCCCAGCGCGCCGAGTGAATTCCCGGCGCGCCATCGAGCGCGTCGACCACCAGCCCGGAATCATCGGCGAAGGCCGGAAGCTGCGCGGCTTTGGCCGCTGCGATTGCCTTGATCGCGGCATTGGCGCGAAAGCTGTTGCCGGTTTCCTCGGGCTCGCTTAAGCCGAGCTCGCCGGCGGACACGGCCTTCACGCCATGCGGCGCCAGCAATTCGCGCATCTCGGCGAGCTTGCCGGGATTATGGGTCGCGATCACGAGCTTTCCGGTGATTCGACGATGCATGGCCAATGAGACTACGCCACCGCCATTTTCTGCAAGTCGACCAGCCGCGCCACGCCTTTGCGCGCCAGCGCCATCAGCGCCAGGAACTCACCTTCCGAGAACGGGGTCTTTTCTGCAGTACCCTGCACTTCGACGATGCGGCCGTCGCCGGTCATGACGAAATTGGCATCTGTCTCGGCCTCCGAATCCTCGGCATAATCGAGATCGAGCACCGGGGTGCCATTGTAGATGCCGCAGGAGATCGCCGCGACATTGTCGCGCAATACATTGGTCTTGAGCATGTTGCGCGCCTTCATCCAGCCGATGCAGTCGGCCAGCGCGACCCATGCGCCGGTGATCGAGGCGGTGCGCGTGCCGCCATCGGCCTGCAGCACGTCGCAATCCACCGTGATCTGGCGCTCGCCGAGCGCTTCCAGGTCGACCGTCGCGCGCAGCGAGCGGCCGATCAGCCGCTGGATTTCGACCGTGCGTCCGCCCTGCTTGCCGGCGGAGGCCTCACGCCGGGTGCGTTCCAGCGTCGCGCGCGGCAGCATGCCATATTCGGCCGTGACCCAGCCGCGGCCCTGGCCCTTCAGCCATGGCGGCAGGCGTTCTTCCAGCGTGGCGGTGACCAGCACGTGGGTATCGCCGAATTTAACCATGCAGGAACCCTCGGCATATTTGACCACGCCGCGCTCCAGCGACACGGGACGCAGTTCATCGGGCGCACGGCGGCTTGGCCGCATGGGAATCCTCCGGAAAATCAGCAGAAACAGCTCGCCGTGCTTGTAGGAGGGGGAAGGGGCAGCGGCAAGACCTTTGCCACCGGTTTGACGCCCAATGCCGCTTGTCACGGAGCCCGCGGATAGACAAATTAGAGGCGGTTGAAGCGCTACCAGTAAAAGTGGGAACCGGTTTTGCGTCCGGTCGCGCTTCAGCTGATTAGAAAGGACGTGGTCTGATCGCCAAACCGCTTACATTTTGGCGGACCACGCGCGGGGAGTGAGTCGTGGCTCAGCACGAATCGATTGGACTGATCGCGGCGCATGCCGGGCTCGCCCAGCTCAACGAGCGTTCGCGCGACATTTTCCGGCAAATCGTCGAGAGTTACCTGGCGACCGGCGAACCCGTCGGCTCCCGCAACGTCTCCCGTCTGATCGCGGTACCGCTGTCGCCGGCCTCGGTGCGCAATGTGATGTCCGACCTCGAGCAGCTCGGCCTGATTTATGCGCCGCATACTTCGGCCGGCCGGCTGCCGACGGAACTGGGCTTGCGCTTTTTCGTCGATGCGCTGATGCAGGTCGGCGACCTGACCGAAGCGGAGCGGCAGTCGATCCAAAGTCAGCTCGCCTCGGTCGGCCGGGCGCAATCGGTCGAGGCGGCGCTTGGCGAAGCCCTGACCCGGCTGTCCGGCCTGACCCGCGCCGCGGCGGTCGTGTTGACCCCCAAATCCAATTCGCGGCTCAAACACATCGAATTCGTGCGGCTGGAACCGGAGCGGGCGCTGGTGGTCCTGGTCGGCGAAGACGGCCAGGTCGAGAACCGCGTGCTGTCGTTGCCGCCCGGCGTGCCGTCGTCGGCGCTAATAGAGGCGACCAATTTTCTCAATGCCCGGATTCTGGGCCGCACGCTGGCGGAAGCGCGGCTCGAACTTGAGACCGCGTTGGCGCAGAGCCGCGCCGAGCTCGATCAATTGACGCAGAAGGTGATCGCCGCCGGGCTTGCAAGCTGGTCCGGTGGCGAACACGAGGACCGGCAGCTGATCGTGCGGGGCCACGCCAATCTGCTGGAGGATTTGCACGCGCTGGAGGATCTGGAGCGGGTGAAGTCGCTGTTCGACGATCTCGAGACCAAGCGCGGCGTGATCGATCTGCTGGGCCGCGCGGAACGCGCCGACGGTGTGCGGATTTTCATCGGATCGGAGAACAAGCTGTTCTCGCTATCGGGTTCCTCGACCATCATTGCTCCCTACAGCGACGGGGCCGGCCGGATCGTCGGCGTTCTCGGCGTGATCGGGCCGACGCGGCTGAACTATGCCCGGGTGATTCCGACGGTGGATTACGCCGCGCGCATCGTCAGCCGGATGCTGGGCGGCTAGCCCGCCGCCAAAACGGGCTATGGCGTTTTGGGCGAGGCGGGCGCCCGGTCGCGCGAAGAAAACGCGCCAAAACAAAAAGATAGAGCCCTTTCGGCCCTGATGCGATCAGAACCGAAAGGGCCCTGGCTGCGCTTGATTTTCGTTGCCCAAAGCACGATATCCCGGTCAGCAAATCCCTACATTTGACCAGACGCGGTTTTTTCGAAAAGGCAAGCCATGACCGATCCCGACCGGCCCAATGATGACGCGGTGAACACGGCCCAGACTGCCGAGCCCGTGGTCTCAAAACCTTACGTTATGCCCGACGAGCCCGAGCAGGGATCGGTGGAGGCGCTGGCGAAGGAGGCCGCGGAATCGCGCGACAAGATGCTGCGCACGCTGGCGGAGATGGAAAACCTGCGCAAGCGCACCAGCCGCGAGGTCGCCGATGCGCGGACCTATGCCATTACCGGCTTTGCCCGTGACGTGCTCGACATCGCCGACAATCTGCAGCGCGCGCTCGACGCGGTTCCAGCCGAGACCAAGGAAGCCGCAGATCCCGGCCTGAAAGCGCTGATCGAAGGCGTCGAGCTGACCGAGCGGTCGCTGCTCAACACGCTGGAAAAAAACGGCGTCAGGAAATTCGATCCGTCGGGCGAAAAATTCGATCCGAATTTCCAGCAGGCGATGTTCGAAGTGCCGGATGCCTCAGTCCCCTCCGGCACGGTGGTGCAGGTCGTGCAGGCCGGTTACATGATCGGCGAGCGCGTGCTGCGCCCGGCGCTGGTCGGCGTGTCCAAGGGCGGCGCGAAGCTCAACGCATCCGAGTCAGGGTTGGCTGCTCGGCCCGGCGGTAATTAATCCTCGCCCACGGTTTGAGACGAGGAAACAGCTTCTTAATCCTGATCCCCTAGCGTTTGGCGGTGTCGCCGCCGGACGCCGCCATGACTCTGAACATCGAGGCTGGGCCCCACCTGATGCCTCGACAGAGGGGCCCGGTGGTTGCACCGGCGCTGCTGGCGTGGCTTTCGATCGTCATCCTGTTCGCAGCGGCGGTTGTCCTGCGGCACCTCCTCGCAGCGAACACCGACGTCAGCTGGCTGCTCACCGTGGGCGAACGGGTGCTTGACGGTCAGCGTTTGTATATCGATGTGGTCGAGACAAATCCGCCGATGGCGGTTTTGATATACCTGCCGGGAATTGCCATGGCGCGCGCGCTCGGGCTGCCGGCAGAGATTGTGACGGACACCCTGATGTTCGCCACGATATTCCTTTCGCTCGCGATCGCGGCGTGCATCCTGAGAAACTCGTCGGCGCTTGATGGTGTACAGGGGCGCCCGCTGGCTTCTCTCGCATTCGCAGTGCTTGCCATCCTGCCAATGCAGGCGTTCGGTCAACGGGAACACATTGCGGTCATCGCATTGTTGCCGCTACTCGCCGTCTTTGTTGTGCGAATGAAGCGGGAAGCGCTGTCGACCTCGATGGCCGTCGTCGCTGGGTGCGGCGCCGGTGTCGCATTGTCGTTCAAGCCGCATTTTGCTGTCGGAACGCTCTGCGCATTTGGCTGCCTGGCCGTCTATTCGCGATCGTGGAGAGTGGCCTTTGGGCCGGAAAACCTGACCGCCGCGGCGCTCGCTTTGCTTTACGGCGCGAGCATTATCGCGTTCTTTCCGGACTTCTTCACGACCATCGGGCCTCTGGTCCGTGACGTCTATATTCCCGTCGGTCTGTCCTTCCAGGCGCTTCTAGAAAAACCTGCCTTGCCGATCTGGAGTGTGGCGATCCTTGCGACAATTGTCCTGAAGCGGCACGACAAGATTGATGCGGCGTGCCTGCTGTTGCTCACGACGTCACTGGGGTTTGCGACTGTATTCGTTTTGCAGCGGAAGGGATGGCCCTATCATTCCTACCCGATGATCGCGCTGGTGCTGCTCGCGCTCGGTCATGCGCTTGCATCGAACGCGCCTCGCACCGCGCTTGACCGCGCATGTCGCGCGGGCGCGATTATCCTGTTTGCGGTCTTGTTGGCGCGATCCATGCTGTGGTTCGATGTTGCTTTCGATGCGCGACCGCTTCAAGCGGCGGTCGCGCGGCTTGGCCCTAATCCAAGCATTCTTGCGATCACCGCGGAGCCTGGGCTCGGGCATCCGCTGGTCCGCGCGCTGAACGGCACCTGGGTTTCACGGCAGCAGGGGTTGTGGGTCGAGGCCTATCTTGCGTACATGCGGCGACGCGGCATGATCGAACCGCAAGCCAATGCGGCGCTGGATGTCTATGCCGCTCGCGAGCAGGCGATGCTGATCGAAGACATCCATCGGGTCCAGCCGAGCGTGATCCTCGTGGACAATTTGACCGGCAACTGGGGCGCATGGCTGCAGTCGCATCCTGACGTTTCCGAGCTGCTGAGAGATTACCAGTTGGCGGAAACCATCGACGGTATCGACATTCTCAGTAGAGTGCGCTGACGCCTGCGCAGTCGGCGACATAAGGTGGGCGCACGCACCTCGAGATGCCCGGGGCATGAGCCGGAAAAGTGGGCACCGGTTTTCCGAAAAGATCACGCCCTAGCGCGGCTGGATTCCGTCGCGTACGGCGCGGAAACGCGGAAATGCCTTCGACCAGGCGTCGCGCGGCGAGCTGCCGATGATGCGCAGCGAGGTCTGACCACCGAACCGCAGCCATTGCACGATGGTGACCGGCGTATTGTCCTTGCCGCTGACCGCATCGATACGCGTCTCGTAACCGGGCTGGCCATCGATGCGGACGGGTTCGGACATCGTGATCCGTCCGTCCCGCACGCCAGGAATCGTGGTTGCGATTTGCTGCGCGAAGCGGCCGCGGTCATCTGGCGATGCCGCCGTGGATGCGATCATGCCGATGATCATGAAAGGCGCGGTTTCAAAACCGGTCTTTTCGTCGCCGTCTGCCAGGATGACCGCCGCCCCCGGCGCCAGCGTGCGGACATTCTTGAAACTCGAGAGCTCGCTGATCTTGAACGGCAGCAACCCGAGCTGCTCGTCGACCGGAACTTCAGTGCGGATCGCCGCGGTGGCAAACATCTGCCGCACAGCATCGTCGGTATAGATCTTGGAGGCGTTCTCGGGCACCTGCACGGCGACGTAGCCGGAGAAAGTGGGACCGGGCATAATCATCGAATAGCGCCGGACATTTGTTGCGCCGTCCTTGGCATTTTCGGCGGTGTAGTACGCAAGCCCCGCCGCGGTCTCGATAGTCTCGGGCTTGACGCCGCCAGTGCCGCCGGGATTGGCCTTGAAGGCACTGGCGACTTCACCGTAGGCCTCGACCGGCAGGTCGGTCACCAGCACCTTGACGCCCTGGTCCTCGGTCTCGAAGCCGGTGAATGATTTGGCTCTGACGAGGCCGACAAGGGGCTTCATCCCGACCCTCGCTCCCGGCGGGAAAACTGCATCCGCCGCCAACCCAGAACTGGTCGCGGCGACAAGCAGGGTAATCACGGCGAAGAGTCGAAAAAGCATCATGAAGCATCTACCGGTTTTGCATAGAGGCCGTTCAATGGGTGGCCCGGTGCCGGTCTTAAGGCAAGGCCTCGTTCGGTCCGCCCGCTTTTAGCGGTTTTGATGGCCCGGCAACAGGGGACGTGGGCTCCCGCCACCTAATGCCGCGGCCACCGGGTCGCAGTTTTCCCGGCACCTTTCTTGCTCGTCCGCTAACGTGGGTTAGTGGCTGGACCCGTCGTGACCCGGCCTGACACAATCTTTCAAACATCAGTCTTTTCAGGCCTGAAGGTTGCGTCCGGTCCTTGCGGGCCCAACCCCCCCTCCTATATGAGGCTCATCGTCGCAATCTCGCGAGTATTTGAACTTTGGGGGTTCGGTTCGGTGCGCCTTCAGGGCCCAGCCAACCTGCCGCAACAACAAGGAAATGAGAACCATGGGAAAGGTCATTGGGATCGATCTCGGCACCACGAATTCGTGCGTGGCCGTAATGGATGGCAAAACGTCGAAGGTCATTGAGAATGCCGAGGGCATGCGGACGACGCCGTCGATCGTTGCCTTCACGGACGATGGCGAGCGCCTCGTCGGCCAGCCGGCCAAACGCCAGGCGGTGACTAATCCCGAGCGGACCATTTTTGCGGTCAAGCGCCTGATCGGTCGCCGTTATGACGATCCGATGGTGGAAAAGGACAAGAAGCTCGTCCCCTACAAGATCATCAAGGCGTCCAACGGCGATGCCTGGGTCGAAGCCGACGGCAAAACCTATTCGCCCTCGCAGGTCTCGGCATTCATCCTGCAAAAGATGAAAGAGACCGCGGAGGCCCATCTGGGCCAGAAGGTCGAACAAGCCGTCATCACGGTCCCCGCCTATTTCAACGACGCGCAGCGCCAGGCCACAAAGGATGCCGGCAAGATCGCCGGCCTCGAAGTGCTGCGCATCATCAACGAGCCGACGGCGGCAGCGCTTGCCTACGGTCTCGACAAGACGAAGGCCGGCACCATCGCGGTATACGACCTCGGCGGCGGCACCTTCGACATCTCGATTCTCGAGATCGGTGACGGCGTGTTCGAGGTGAAGTCGACCAATGGCGACACCTTCCTCGGTGGTGAAGACTTCGACATGCGGCTGGTCAATTATCTCGCCGATGAATTCCAGAAGGAGCAGGGCATTAACCTGCGCAACGACAAGCTCGCCTTGCAGCGCCTGAAGGAGGCGGCTGAAAAGGCCAAGATCGAGCTGTCGTCGACGACGCAGACCGAAATCAACCTGCCGTTCATCACGGCCGACCAGTCCGGGCCGAAGCATCTGACGATGAAGCTGACGCGCGCCAAGTTCGAGGCGCTGGTCGACGATCTCGTCCAGAAGACCATCGAACCCTGCCGCAAGGCGCTGAAGGATGCCGGACTCACCGCCGGCGAAATCGGCGAGGTGGTGCTGGTCGGCGGCATGACCCGCATGCCGAAGGTCCAGGAAGTGGTGAAGCAGTTGTTCGGCAAGGAGCCGCACAAGGGCGTCAACCCGGACGAAGTCGTCGCCATCGGCGCTGCGATCCAGGCCGGCGTGCTGCAGGGCGACGTCAAGGACGTGCTGCTGCTCGACGT
>JBJMTR010000193.1:0-7496 GCA_045811565.1 Bradyrhizobium sp. | reverse complement strand
GCCCGCCGAGCGAACCGCACGCCCAACGCCGAGGCTGCCGGCGGCGCCCGCTACATTCTCGATCACGATGGGTTGACCGAGAACGGGGCGCATGGTTTCCGCGAGGAACCGCGCCAGCGTGTCGGTGGCGCCGCCCGCCGGAAACGGCACGATCATGGTGATGGGGCGCGTCGGATAGGCTTGCGCGAAAGCCATTTCTGCCGATGCGACAGCGAGCAGGAGCGCGACCGATACCGCCACCCATCTCCGCATACAGGCCCCCGATTCGCTGCTAAATCCGGCTTTCGGCGCTTGCGACGGAGGCTGGACCCCGCCGGATAAGCCTCTCAACGCTCTTCACAATCCCGTCACGCTGCATGTAGTATGTCAACATCTGCTGCTTCGCAGCGTATATGGAGGCCAGGAGCGTTACTTGAACGCACATGTCTCGCAAGGCGGTTGGCCGGTATTGGTGCTGAACGCGGATTTCCGGCCGCTCAGTTACTATCCGCTATCGCTTTGGTCCTGGCAGGACGCGATTAAGGCGGTGTTCCTCGATCGCGTCAATATCGTCGAACATTACGACCGCGCGGTACGCAGCCCGACTTTCGAAATCCAGCTGCCGAGCGTGGTGTCGCTAAAATCCTTCGTCAAGCCAAGCACGCATCCCGCCTTCACCCGGTTCAACGTGTTCCTGCGCGACCGCTTCGCCTGCCAGTACTGCTCGGCGAACGACGATCTCACCTTCGATCACATCATTCCGCGCAGCAAGGGCGGCCAGACCACCTGGGAAAACGTGGTCGCGGCATGTTCGCCGTGTAACCTCCGCAAGGGCAATCTGACGCCGCAGCAGGCGCGAATGTTTCCCCGGCAAGCGCCGTTCGCGCCGACGGTGCATCAGCTGCACCGCAATGGCCGGCTGTTCCCGCCGAACTATCTGCACGACAGCTGGCTCGACTATTTATATTGGGATACCGAGCTCGATCCGTGAGCTGGACCGCGTCTTTGTGCTGCGACTCATAAGAGTGTCAAACCACACATAAGAGTGTCACGTTTTTTCGGGCCGTTCGCGTTCTCGTCAAGTTCGAGGATCGCATCACGCGTTCCGCGCAAGCGGTCGCCGACGGCATGGGCCTTTTCTGGCCGACCGGCTCAGCCGGTACAAGCATGCGGAAGGCTTTGAGAGCGTCAGCGTCATCGCGACGGACTGTTTCCCGATTGACCCACAAGCTCGACGAGCCGGTCGAGTAGCGGCCGCTGTCCCTCGAGGATTTTCGAATACGCGACGGCCGGCTCGAACCATTCAGCACGATCGATTTCCGGGAAGCTCTGCATCTTCCCGCCTTTCGGTGGCCATTCGATCTCGAAGCTATTGCTCCGGATGGAGCTGATATCGATATCGCCTTCGATAGCGAAGGCGATCACCCGTTTGCCGCCACGCTGGCGAATTTCGCCGAGCGGTTCAAGCGGCGCCGTGAGCACAATGCCGGTCTCCTCCGCAAATTCCCGGCGGGCGGCATCGCCTACGTCCTCGTCGGGATCGATTTCGCCTTTCGGGATCGACCATGCACCATCGTCCTTGCGTCGCCAGTAGGGTCCGCCCGGATGCACCAACAGGACCTCCAATCGCGCGCCGATCCGGCGGTACATCAGGATCCCCGCACTGAAAGCCGATCGACGAGCGGACTTCAACTGATGTCGCGCCATGTCTGGAAAGCCTCAAAAGCGTTCGATCTTAAGGCCGTTACAAATTATCATGAGAGACTTTCAAGAGCACGGTTTGCGATCTAGATTGTGAACATTGCGCGCAGGACGTTGTACCAGCGCCCGCAGGCCAAGGAGATTCTCCATGCCCTCGTTGACAGAATGGAAGGTGCCATCGGCCTATCAGCCCCGCCCGGGCGACTATAGCTTTGACCTCGACCGCGTGCTGTCGTCGGTAGTCGGGCTGCATTCGATCATCGCGCCCGACGCCTTCAGCGCCGAGACGCTGGGAACCGAGCGCGCCGGCAACGGCGTCTTGATCGACGACGGGCTGGTTTTGACCATCGGCTATCTCATCACCGAAGCGGAGGCGGTCTGGCTGCATCTCGGCGACGGCCGCGTGATAGAGGGCCATGCGCTCGGCTTCGATTTCGAATCCGGCTTCGGCCTGGTGCAGGCGCTTGGCCAGGTCGGTCTCGATCCGTTGCCGATCGGCTCTTCCGCTGCCGCGAGGATCGGTGACAATGTGGTGGTCGGCGGGGCCGGCGGGCGCACGCGCTCGGTGGCGAGCGAGATCGCCGCCAAGCAGGAATTCGCTGGCTATTGGGAATATCTGCTGGATGAGGCGATCTTCACCCATCCCGCGCATCCCAATTGGGGCGGCACCGCGCTGATCTCCGACCGCGGTGAATTGATCGGCGTCGGATCGCTGCAGCTCGAGCGCGAGCGTGCGGGCAAGGCCGAGCACGTCAACATGATCGTGCCGATCGACCTGCTCAATCCGGTGCTCGATGACCTCAGAAAATTCGGCCGCGTCAACAGGCCGGCGCGGCCATGGCTCGGCATGTATTCTACCGAAATCGACAACCGCGTCGTGGTGGTGGGCATCGCCAGCAAGGGTCCCGCGGCGCTGGCCGAACTCAAGACCGGCGACGTCATCCTCGCGGTGAATGGCGAAAAGGTCACCAGCCAGACTGGCTTCTACCGCAAACTCTGGTCGCTCGGGCCGGCCGGCGTCGACGTGCCGCTCACCGTCTATCATGAGGGCGTCACCTTCGACGTGGCGCTGAGTTCGACCGATCGCGCAAAACTGTTGAAGGCGCCGCGGCTGCATTAAAGCGTTTTCCAGCGAAGTGGGAACCTGTTCGCGTAAACAAAACGCGTCGAAATAAAGCTTAAAGCGCGATCCGCAAGACGTGAACCGGTTTTGCGTCCGATCGCGCTTCACCAGGAACGAGGCGCCGGCGATGAGCGAGGCCGTGGTGGACGACATCGTGGCCGTGCTGCCGCCGCTGTTACACGCGCTGGGAGCGCTCAGCTTCATCGGACGCCACCTCAACCCGCCGGACTTCGATCGGGTGATGGAGGCTGCCGGCACGCCCGACGAGGCGCTGAGCACCGTTCATCCACGGCTGGCGCAATGGCCCGAGGAATTCGCCGGGATAAAAACCTCGCTCGAAGCCGCATGCGACGCGGCGCTGGCCGCCTATGCAGGCTTGCGCGCGGTCCAAAACGGCAACGGCGATCTCGTCAGCGTATTTCGCGCGCTGCGCTACGTGCCACGGGCGCAGGAGGCGCTTTATCCGTTGGCCACAAAACTGCCGCCGGTCAGCCAATTCTTCCTTGATCCGTCATTGCGCGAGGATGCCGATCTGCTGGCGCGGCTGGCGGCGCCCGCCCCCGAGCACACCGGCCTCCTACGCGACCACAACGCACCAGGCAGCCGCGGCGGCTTCTCGCTCTACGTGCCGGAATACTACACGCCCGATCGCTCCTGGCCGCTGGTGATGGCGCTGCATGGCGGCAGCGGCAATGGCCGCGGCTTCTTGTGGAGCTGGCTGGGCGATGCGCGCAGCCGCGGCGCCATCCTGATTGCGCCGACGGCCACCGGCAATACCTGGGCACTGATGGGCGAAGACACCGACACGCCTAACCTCACTCGCATTGTCGATTTGGCGCGATCTCGCTGGAACATCGATGCCAAACGGATGCTGCTAACGGGGATGAGCGACGGCGGCACCTTTTGCTATGTGACGGGGTTGGAGCACGCATCGCCCTTCACCCATCTGGCGCCGGTATCCGCCACGTTTCATCCGCTGATGGCGGAAATGGCCGATGCGGAAAGATTGCGCGGCTTGCCCATCTACGTCGTGCATGGCCGGCTCGACTGGATGTTCCCGGTGCAGGTGGCGCGGCAGGCGCAACAAGCCCTCGCAGCGGCCGGCGCCGACGTCACCTATCGCGAGCTTGACGATCTCAGCCACTGCTATCCGCGCGAGATGAACGCTGAGATACTGCAATGGCTGAACGAGAAATAAGTCGCAGCTCAAGGCGTTGCGTCATGAAGTCGCTCAATCCGGTGACGACAGCAGCACCGGTGGCGATGCCCGTAGCCGCGCCCGCGAAGCTACGTTCATAATTTGCGCCGCAGCCTTTCCACATCGAAGTGGGGAACCAGTCTGCGCCGCCTACGTTATTGGGCATCACGGGAGGGATCGTCATGCAGATTGTTCTCGGAATGATATTGGGCGCGCTGCTGCTGGTCGCGGGCGTCTACCTCTATGATTCGATACGGACGTCGAGCGTGGCGAATGGCCAGGTTGCGCAGAGCCATCGTACCATTGTCAACTGGGATGTCGCGGCCGACGACTGGAAGGCGCTGAAAGCGCGCGCCCATGAGGACTGGGCCAAGATCTCCTCGAAATAATTACACGGTCGCGTCAGAAATGAATCAGGCGCTCTTGCCTTCAGCGAGGGCGCCTTTCCGATTTCAAGAACGCGACGCCTTTCCGGATCACGCTGTCTAGTTGCTCGCCTTCGCCTTGCGCGCGTCCGCAATGACCATCTCGAATTCCGCCATGGTCAGGATCCCCGGCACGCGGAATTTGCCGACGATGAAGGATGGCGTCCCGCGGAAGCCGAACGCTTCGGCCTGATCGTTGTTGCGGGCGAGGATGGCGGCAATCGCCTTGGCATTCGTCGCGAGGTCGCGGTTCAGGCGGTTCATGTCGACACCGGCTCCGGCCAGCAGCTCGCGAATCCGCGGCTCGGTCAGTCTTGAACTAACGCCAATCATCGCCTCGTGCGCCGCAAGAAATTTGCCCTGATACTTGGCTGCCAGCGCCATCCGCGCCGCGACCTTGGAGACGTCGCCGAGGATCGGCCAATCCTTCAGCACCAGGCGGACCTTGCCGTCGTCCTGCACCACCTGACGAAGCTCGGGCTCGATCTTGCGGCAATAGGGACAATTGTAGTCGAACCACTCGACGATGGTTATGTCGCCATCGGGGTTTCCCGCCGCGGGAATGTCTGGGTCGCGCAGCACCAGCGCTTCCGTCAGCACCTTTTCTTCTTCCGCGCGCGCGGTGCCGGCGCCTAGCAGGATCGCGCCCGCGCCGAGCAGGCCAAGGGCTTCACGCCTCGTGCGGCCGGGGTTGACCCGTCCTGTCCTGCTCGATTGGTTCATTTCTGCTCTCGCGGCGGAGTCATCTCACCTGTCTACGCCTATGATACGGAAATGTTACGCGCCAGCATATAGAGCGCCACCGCAATAATGACGATGGCGAACACAATGTTGAGCGCGCCGCGGCGCTCCGAGAGATGCCGCGCCGAACGCGTGCCGGCCAGGCCGCCGGCGATGCCGCCCGCGACGAACAAGCCCGCCAGCGCCCACGAGACCAGGCCGGACCACGCATAGCTGGCGGCCGTGGTCATGCCGAAGGCGGTGACCGCGACCAGCGAGGAGGACACCGCGTTCATGATCGGCATGCCCGTCGCCAGCATCAAAGCCGGCACGATCAGAAAGCCGCCGCCGATGCCGAAGAAGCCGGACAGCGTCCCGGTCGCCAGACCAAGGCCGACGATCGCCGGCATGTTGGACCAATCCATCTTGACGTCGGGCAAGCCTATGCGCGCGCGCGTCTTCAGCATCAACGCGGCGATCACCAGCATCAGCAGCGCAAACAGCGCCAGCAGTTTTTGGCCGTCGAGCATCTTGCCGAGGACCGATCCGCCGAAGGCGCCGATCATTCCCGCGGCGGCAAAAACCAGCGCGCAGGACCATACTACGGTGCCGCCACGCGCGTGGTTGGACAGGTTGACCGCAGCGTTTGCCGCCACCGCGATCGCACTGGTGCCGATCGCGACGTGGGGTTCGGGCACGCCGACCACATAGACCATCAGCGGCACCGCGAGGATCGATCCGCCGCCACCGACCAGGCCAAGCGAAAAGCCGACCAGCATTCCCGATGCCAGTCCGAGCAGGCTTTGCGTCGCGGAGATTATCAAACTGGAAGACTCATCTGCACCGGGCGACCCTAGAAGAAATTTCTTCCGGTCGCTATGCCTGCAGAACAAAACTGCACTGCAACAGCGGTCAGCGCAGCAGAAATGTCACAGCCAGCGGCACCAGCAGCGACGTCACGAGCGCATTCAGGCCCATCGCGATGCCCGCGAAGACGCCCGCAACCGTATCGACCTGGAAAGCGCGCGCGGTGCCGATGCCATGGGCCGCGATCCCGACCGCGAAACCGCGGGCGCGGAAATCAGTGATGCCGGTCCGGTTCATCAGGGGCGTGACGATAATCGCGCCCATGATGCCGGTGAGGACGACCGAGACCGCCGTCAGTGACGGATCGGCATGCAGGGACTCGCTGATGCCCATCGCAACACCGGCAGTGACCGATTTCGGTGCCAGCGACAGGATTATCGCGCGCGGCAGCCCAATTGCCTCAGCCAATACCACCACCGAAACAATCGCGGTCGCCGAGCCGACCACGAGTGCCATCAGCATCGGCAGGATCGCCGCCACCACCTGCCTGCGGTTTTCGTAGAGCGGCACGGCCAGCGCCACCGTCGCCGGCCCGAGCAGGAAATGCACGAACTGAGCCCCACCGAAATAGGTGGTGTAGGACGTGCCCGTGAGCAGCAGGAACGCGCCGATGATCCAGATCGAATGCAGCACGGGATTAGCCAGGGGATGCCGGTGCGTTCTAACCGACACGGCGTCGGCGATCGCATAGGTCGAGAGCGTCACCGTCAGCCAGAGCAGCGGCGACTGCGATAGGTACACCCACAGCGAAAACGGATTGTCGCTCATGGCTTTTCCTGTTCGCCCGCGAGAAAGCGGCTCGCGATGAGGAAAGTCGCGACTGTCACCAGCAAGGTAATCACCACGGAGGCCAGGAGAATGGCCAGGATGGCGATGCCGTGCTCGGCCAGCAGATCGAGTTTCTGCACCACGCCGACGCCCGCGGGGATGAACAACAGCGACAGATGCGCAAGCAGGGCCCGGCTGGCGCTCTCCACGCCATCTCCCTGCAAAGGCCCGCGCACGAGCACGACAAAACGATCGCGCGCCAGCAGCAAGAGCAGCAGAAACACCAGCCCGAGCACGGGGCCCGGCATCGGCAGGTTGAGCCCGCGCACGACGACTTCGCCGATCAACTGGCAGAGCAGGATCAGGCTGAGGCTTGCAATCATGCGTTTTGTCCGTGCGCGAAAATCTCCTGCATCAGGTCGCCACGGCGAACGCTTGTCAATGTGCCGGCACGTGAACCTTGTCTGGCGATGCTGCCGGTTCCCGGCGCGGCAGCGCCATCAGCGTCCCCGTCATGGTTGCGATGAGGGTTTCGACGCCACCTCGCTCGGCGTACGCCCTGCCCTCGCACACCGTTAGCGTACGGCCGGGTTTGACCACACTGGCACGGAACGCAAAACGCTCGCCTTTCGCGGGGGCCAGCAGGTTGGTCTTGAACTCCACGGTCAGGATGTCGCAATTCGGCGGCATCAGCGTGAAGGCGGCGGTGCCGCAG
>JBJMTR010000192.1:0-10836 GCA_045811565.1 Bradyrhizobium sp. | reverse complement strand
GCGCCTTTCGGCAACAGCCTGCATGTCTCCGGCCGCGACAAGGCGGCGCTGGAAGCGGCCATTGCGCCGTACCGCGGCAACGAGGGCTGGCAGTGGGAGCACAGCGAGCCGTCGCTGGAGGACGTCTTCATCGATCTGATGAACCGCTCAAGGGATAATTTCCAATGAGTGCGACCGAGGCAGTCGGCCAGGACCGCGACGCAAGGGAGCCAGCCTTCGGTTTCTGGCGGCGCAGCTATGCGATGCTGCTCAAGGAATTCATCCAGCTCCGGCGTGACCGCGTCTCCTTCGCGATGATCGTGATGATTCCGGTGATGCAGCTGCTGCTGTTCGGCTACGCCATCAACACCACGCCGCGCAATTTGCCCACCGCGGTGCTGGTGCAGGAAGACAGCGACCTTGCGCGCTCGATTTTGAAAGCGCTGGAGAACACCGCCTATTTCCGCTTCACCCGCGAAGTGCACGATGTTGCCGAGTTCGACAACCTCCTGCAGTCGGGCAAGGTGCTGTTCGGCGTGGAAATCCCGCGCGGTTTTGAGCGCGCCGTTCGCCGTGGCGACCGTCCGGCGCTGCTGGTAGCGGCCGACGCCACCGATCCGGTCGCGGCGGGCTCGGCGTTGGGTGCGCTCGGCATGGTGGTGCAGACCGCGCTCGAACACGACCTCTTCACCGGCGATCCGCCGTCGCTGCCGTTCGAGATCAGGGCGCATGCGCGCTATAATCCCGCGGCCGAGTCGCGGCTCAACATCGTGCCGGGCCTGGTCGGCACCATCCTGACCATGACCATGCTGATCTTCACCGCGCTGTCGGTGACGCGCGAGATCGAGCGCGGCACCATGGAAAGCCTGCTGTCGATGCCGATCAAGCCGGTCGAGGTGATGTTCGGCAAGATCATTCCTTACGTGATCGTCGGCTTCGTCCAGGCCACGCTGATCGTCGGCATCGGGGTGCTCTTGTTCGGCGTGCCGATCCTTGGCAGCGTATTGTTGCTGGCGGCGCTGACGACCCTTTTCATCACCACCAATCTGTCGATCGGCTACACTTTTTCCACCATCGTGCAGAACCAGTTGCAGGCGATGCAGTTGTCGATGATGTTCTTCCTGCCGAGCATTTTGCTGTCCGGATTCATGTTTCCGTTCGCGGGCATGCCGGTCTGGGCGCAATATCTCGGCGAGGGGCTGCCGCTGACGCATTACATTCGCATCGTGCGTGCCATCATGCTGAAAGGCGCGTCGGTCCAGAATTTGCAGTACGACACGATTGCACTCATTGCACTGATGCTGTTGGCAATGATCATCGCCGTGACGCGCTTCCGCCGCACGCTCGATTGAGGCAGAATAGGACATCCTCATGGTGAGGAGCGCATCGATGCTGGGGCTACGCGGCAACAAAGGCGATCGGTCGGCGGTATCCGCCGATTTCCAGCGGGCGCTGACCCGCGAAATTCTCGCGACCGAGCTGTTGCGGATCAAGGCGATCCTTATCACAGTCTCACTGCTGCTAGTGGCCTTGACCATCATCTATGCGATCTTTCCGTCCACCATCGAGCGGATCTGGCATGGCCAGCCTCCGATTGCGCCGCTGTACGCTGTGTTTTTTCTGTTTGTGGCTTTCGAGTTGGGCGTGCTCAGGCTGCTCGGCCAGCGGCTGGCGCAGGGCCGCGACGTGCCATACGCCCGGCGCTATCTCGGCGCGTTGATCGAAACCAGCCTGCCCACCGTTGTGCTGTATTTGCAAATGAGGGAGATGGGGCCGATGGAGGCGTTGGCCTTTGTCGTACCGCTGGCCTACTTCATCTTCATCATTCTTTCCACGCTGCGGCTTGATTTCTGGCTGTCGAGCTTCACCGGCTTTGTTGCCGCGGCGGAAATGTTCGGCATGGCGACGTTCTACCATCCGGCGCAGTTCGGGGACGATTTGCCGTTTGGCATGGGATTTCACGTCGTCCGCAGCCTCGTCATTCTGGTCTGCGGTATGCTGGCGGGCGCCGTTGGGATGCAACTGCGCCGCCAGTTCGAGGCCAGCATTCTGGCGGCCACTGCGCGCGACCGCGTCACCAACCTGTTCGGTCAGCACGTTTCGCCACAGGTGGTCGAGCGCTTGATGGCGGAGGGCACCAACACCAATAGCGATATCCGCCGCGTCGCCGTGATGTTCGTCGACTTCCGCAGCTTCACCGCGGGCGCGCGTTCACGCTCACCGCAGGAGGTCGTAGATCGCCTCGACGGCGCCTTCGCGGTGCTGGTCGATATTCTCGACCGCCATGGCGGCATCGTGAACAAGTTTCTCGGCGACGGATTTCTGGCGCTGTTCGGCGCGCCGTTGCAGGCGCACGACGCCGTGCATCGCGCGGTATTGGCGGCGCGCGAAATGCTCGCCGCCAATGAGCAAGCGAACCAGGCAACGTCCTGGCCGCTGCGGATCGGCATCGGCATTCACGTCGGCGAAGTGGTCGCCGGCAACATCGGCTCACCCCGGCGCAAGGAATACACCGTGATCGGCGACACCGTGAACTTTGCCGCGCGGCTCGAGGCGCTCAACAAGGAACTGAATTCGCAATTCCTGATCTCGTCGGCGGTGCGCGATGCGCTGGGCGAGGAGGCCGGCGACGCCGTGTCGCGGGGCGAGATTCCGGTTCGCGGCTACGAGCAGCCGGTTGCGGTTTGGCAATTGGGATAGCGCCTGATTCGGAAAAGTGGGTACCGGTTTTCCCGAAACATCATGCTCAAATAAGATAGGAGAGATTCGATGCAGCGGCGCTACCTCACCGTGGACGTATTCACCGATCGCGCGTTCGGCGGCAATCCGTTGGCCGTGGTGCTGGACGCCAAAGGCTTGTCGACGGCGCAGATGCAAGCCATCGCCACCGAATTCAATTATTCCGAGACCACGTTTGTGCTGCCGCCAGCCGATCCGGCAGACGACGCGCAGGTTCGCATATTTACCGTGCGTTCGGAAATTCCATTTGCCGGCCATCCCAATGTCGGCACCGCCTTCGTGCTGGCGATGCAGGCGAACAAACCTCCGGCGCGGCTGAGGTTTGAGGAGAAGGCAGGCCTCGTGCCGGTCGATATCCTGATCGAGCAGGGCCGCGTGATCGGCGCTGAGCTCACCGCGCCGCAGCCACTGAAACGGTTGTCGGGACTCGACCCGGAGCAGGCGGCAGCCTGCCTCTCGCTGTCGGCGGCCGACGTGAAAACGAACCGCCATGCGCCGCAGATCGTTTCGGTCGGATTGCCGTTCCTGGTGCTGGAATTGGCGTCGCGGGAGGCGCTACGACGGGCGAAACCTGACGCCGCGGCCTTCGCCCGCACGTTTCCCCGCGACGGCTCGGATGCGATCTATTTCTACACAAGCGACGTCGGGGCAGACGGAAAGCCATGCGACTTGCAGGCGCGGATGTTTCATCCCGGCGCAAGCGGCCTGTCCGAAGATCCCGCCACCGGCAGTGCGACCGCCGCCGTCGGCGCATTGCTCGCCGATCTCGACGGCACGCGCGATGGCGAACTCAAATTGCGGATCGGCCAGGGCGTCGATATGGGGCGGCCGAGCCTGCTATTGACGCGCGTGCGCAAGGAGGGTGGCGCGGTGGCGTCCGTGCATATCGGAGGGCGCTGCGTGCCGATGATGGAAGGGACGTTTCGGCTCCAAGGCGAGAGGTGAGGGGAGCATCGCTTGGCCGTCATTCCCGATGCGCAATTGTGCATCGTGGATGCCTGCAGCCGCTGCCGGAACGTCAGCACCACGCCGGTTATGACGGCTACGCCTGCGGCGCGACCAGATTCTCCACTTTCATGCCGTCGCGCTCCTCGATGATCTCCGCGATCCATTGCCGGTGGCAATGTTTGTGGTCGCGTTCGTAGCAGAGGAGGCAGACCGGGCCAGATTTCTTGACCAATGCCGAGAGCTCGTCGAGTTCCTGCCTGGCCTCCGACGTCTTCAGATGCGCCGAATAGATCTTGTGCAGCAGATCGATCTTGCCACTGCGCGCGGCCTCGCGGCCGCTCTTGGGCGTGCCGAGCGCGCGCAGATGCAGGTACGAGATGCCGCGTTCGTCGAGTCCGGCCGCCAGCAGGTTCTTCGAAAAGCCGGGCCGTCGCGAGGAAGTTACCGCGCGCACATCCACCAATAGCTTCACGCCGGCGTTTTCCAATTCGTCGAGCACGCTCTTCGGCGGCGTCTGCTCATAGCCGATGGTGAAAAGCTTGTTGGCCTTCTTGCTGGCTTTGGCCATCGCGCTCCCCAATCACTTCACGCGTTCGATCAATTCCATCGCGCCGGCGGGCGCGCGAATCTTTCCCTCATGGATGACATAGGCAAAGACATCACGTGGCGTATTCTTCGGCTTTGCCTTGTCGACGCGCGGCAGATCGTCCGGCTCGCCGCCGCCGGCCCAGGCCTGAAACCGTTTTGCCCAGGTATCGAGCTGTTTTGGCGGATAGCAGGTCTTGAGTTCGTCGTTACCCTTCTGCAGCCGCGCATAGACGAAGTCGCCGACCACGTCGGCAATCGCCGGATACTTGCCGTGCTCGGCGAACACCACAGGCGTCTCGAATTTTCGCAGCAGCGCGACGAATTCGGGCACGCAAAAACTGTCATGCCGCACCTCGACCACGTGACGCAGCGCGCGCCCGTCGAGCTTCTGGGGCAGCAGCTCGAGGAATTTTCCGAAATCGATTTCGTCGAATTTCTTGGTTGGTGCGAATTGCCAGAGCACCGGACCGAGCCGGTCGCCGAGCTCCAGCACGCCTGAATCATAAAACCGCTTGATCGAATCGCCGGCCTCCGCGAGCACGCGGCGGTTAGTGGCGAAGCGCGGGCCCTTTACCGAGAAGACAAAGCCATCCGGCACCTCGCCCGCCCATTTGCGAAAACTCTCCGGCTTCTGCGAGCCGTAATAAGTGCCGTTGATCTCGATCGAGGTCAGCTTCGAGGCGGCGTAGGAAAGCTCCTTCGCCTGTACGAGCTTCTCCGGATAAAACACGCCGCGCCACGGCTCAAATGTCCAGCCGCCCACGCCGATGTAGATATTGCCGGAGTTTTTGGAGGTCGAGTTTTTGGAGGGTGTCTTGGGCACGAAAGCACTCACCGCGCGAAACGGAACGGGGGAAGACTAGTCAAATTAATCGTGATTGGCCAGTTCGCTGAAACGCCGCCCGCCCGCTTATCCGGATCTGAAGTCCACGTTAAGGTAAGGCAAAAGGGAGAATGGAAGATGCGGACGATAGTTGCGGCAATCCTGGTCATGATGTGCTCGGCCGCGATCGCCGACGAGACCGAGGATGCCCATCGGATGGCGGTGACGGGGCGCGACTCCTACTGGAATTGCCTCGCCCGGGAATATCCGCGCGACAAAAACAAGGTCCTGTCGGAACAGGATTTCAAATCCCTGATCGCGAACGTTTGTGCCTCCGAGCGCCAGAATTTTCGAACTTCGCTGGTCGACTTCCTCACCCTGCAATTTCCTGAACTCGATGCTGGGGCGCATCTGACGACGGCCAATCGCGCGATCGAACTGGCGCAAAAGGATATCGTGACGGCGTTTGTCAGGCGCAAAGCCGCGGCGAAATAGATCGCTTCAACCTATTCCAACAGCCCGATTTTCCGTGATATCAATCGGCCATAGGCTAGGGGGTTGGTGAGGATGAATTCTCAATCGATCGCGGGCATTTTAGGCGCCATCGTCGCCGCTGTCGTGCTGGTGGTCGCGGTTGCCTATGGGCCGATCGGGCAGTTCGGCAAGCCCGCCAAGCCGGCCAGTATCCAGCAGCCCGTACAACCGGCACAGCCGGCTCCTGCGGCGCCCCGCGGTCCGGTGATCAGGGAAGTGCCCAATTAGGTGACGCGCGTTGCGCGGCAGCCCCTTGCGGAACACTGCGACCATACCCAATTAGCAAGTAACGGTGACGTTGACGCTTAAGAGCTCCGGCACTGGGACGACCATGAATAGCTCGGCAGCGCCGGATGTACGCGCGCCACCTGTTCGTGGTCGTTGGCATTTCTAAAGCGTTTTCAAGCGAACTGGGGTGCCGCTTCGCGAAAGATAACGCGTCGGGCAGACAACCGAGACCATTTAGGCCCGTTTTCCTCCCTTCTGAGCGATGTTTTGGAGGATCGCGCCTTGGCAGCGCGGGAGCCTGCGGATATACGCTTGCCGCATGAATCAAGTCGTCAAACCGGGTCCCGAAAACCCGTCGCAGGCCACAGGTTTGCCGATCGTTTCGGTCGTCGTCCCCACCTTCAATGAGCGCGACAACGTCACCGTTCTGTATCGGCGGCTGGTGGCGACGCTTGCGGGAATTCCCTGGGAAGTCGTGTTCGTCGATGACAATTCCCCCGATGGAACCTCGGAGGTGGTGCGCGGCCTCGCGCGGCAGGATCCGCGCGTCCGCTGTATCCGCCGGATCGGGCGGCGCGGTCTTTCCGGTGCCTGCATCGAGGGCATTCTGGCATCGAGCGCGCCCTATGCGGCGGTGATCGACGCCGACCTGCAGCATGACGAGACTCAGCTGCCGAAGATGGTGGCGCTGCTGCAGAGTGGCGAGGCAGAGCTCGTGGTCGGCAGCCGCTACATCGAAGGCGGCAGCGCCGATAGTTTCAACAAGCAGCGCGCCGGCGCCAGCGCGTTCGCCACGGAAATCGCGAGGGGCGTGCTGCGGGTCGAGATCGCCGACCCCATGAGCGGCTTCTTCATGATCCGCCGCGACCAGTTCGAGGAATTGGCGCCGCAGCTGTCGATGCAGGGCTTCAAGATCCTGCTCGACATCGTCGCCACCGCGAAAGGCAAGCTGCGCACGATTGAGATTCCCTATACGTTCGGCTCGCGCCAGCATGGCGAGAGCAAGCTCGATTCCATGGTGGCGCTCGATTTCCTGGGGCTGGTGTTGGCGAAGCTGACCAATGACGTAGTGTCGCTGCGCTTTCTGTTGTTCGGGATGGTGGGCTCGCTCGGTCTGGTCGTGCATCTCGCCACACTGTTCATCGCACTCGAATTGTTCAACGCTCGGTTCCCGGAGGCGCAGGCCACCGGCGCGCTGGTCGCCATGACCAGCAATTTCATCCTGAACAATTTTCTTACCTATCGCGACCAGCGGCTGAAAGGCTTTGCGGTCCTGCGCGGGCTGTTGCTGTTCTACCTCGTCTGCAGCGTTGGCCTGCTGGCCAATGTCGGCGTCGCGTTCTCGGTCTATGACCAGGAGCCGATCTGGTGGCTGGCCGGGGCCGCGGGCGCGCTGATGGGCGTGGTCTGGAACTACGCGATGTCCGGACTGTTCGTCTGGCGCAAGCGATGACGGCAAGATGAATCCGAACGAGGCGCGGCTCGCTCTCACCACGGCGCTGACGGTTTTGACGCTGGTGATGTTGCGGCTCGTCGCTGCCGTCTGGACGCCGCTCACCTTCGACGAAGCGTATTACTGGATGTGGTCGAAGCATCTTGCCGGTGGATACTACGACCATCCGCCGATGGTTGCTCTCGTGATCCGGCTCGGCACGTTGATCGCCGGCGACACCGAGCTCGGCGTGCGGCTGGCTTCGATCCTGCTGGCGCTGCCGATGAGCTGGGCGGTATATCACGCCACCGCGATCCTGTTTGGCAGCCGGCACGCGGCGTCGAGCGCAACAATCCTGCTCAACGTCACGCTGATGACCGCGGTCGGCACCCTGATCGTGACACCGGATGCGCCGCTGTTGGTCGCCTCGAGTTTTCTGGTGTTCTCGCTCGCAAAAGTGCTGGAGACCGGGCGGGGCGCGTGGTGGCTGGTGGTCGGCGTCGCAGCAGGCTGCGCGTTACTGTCGAAATATACCGCGCTGTTCTTCGGTCCGGCGATCCTGATATGGCTGATCGCGGTCCCAAAGCTTCGGCGCTGGCTGATTTCGCCCTGGCTTTACCTCGGGGGGCTGGTCGCGCTTGGCATGTTTGCCCCGGTCATTCTCTGGAACGCCGGGCATCACTGGGTCTCATTCATTAAGCAGATGGGGCGGGCGCGGATCGAGGATTTCAGGCCGGCTTTCATCGCCGAACTGATCCCGACGCAAATCGCCTTCGCGACGCCGCTGGTGTGGATCCTCGGTGCGATGGGACTTTGCGCGCTCATCACGCGGCGTGACGGGGCGACGGCAGCGCGCGTGCTGGTAAACGCGATGTTCTGGACCATCGTCGCCTACTTCGTCTGGCATTCACTGCACGCCCGGGTCGAGGCGAACTGGTTCGCGCCCGTCTATCCGCCTTTTGTGATTGCCGCGGCAGTCGCGGCCAACCTCACGCAATGGGGGCCGCGCTGGCAGCGCATCGCCGATTTCTGCCGGCGCTGGGCGGCGCCCACAGGCGTCGTGATGTTCGCGCTGTTGATCGTGCAGGCCAATACCGGCGTGCTCACAGGCTATCGCCGCGATGCCACGGTGCGCAGCGTCGGCGTCGGCTGGCGCGAACTGGCCAATGAGATCGCGGCGGTGAGGGAGCGGGTCGGCGCGACTTGCGTGCTGGCGCCGGATTACGGCACCACCGGCTGGCTCGCGTTCTATTTGCCCAAGGGCAGCTGCGTGGCGCAGCAGAGCCAGCGCATCCGCTGGGTCAACATGTCCGAGCCTGATGCCGCGCAGCTTGCCGGCAAGCTGCTCTATGTCCACGAAGCCTCGCCCATTGATCACCCATTGAAGCACGCGTTCGCGCGCGTCGAGAAGGTTGCGGAGGTCACGCGTAAGCGCGGGCCGCTGACGATCGAAACCTACGCACTCGATGTGCTGGAGGGGTCGAAGGGCGACGTGTTCGACCGTTCCCCGCCGCCGGAACTGGAGTAGACACCCTTGGAAAGGGCGGGCGGCATCTACACGTGATCTCGTCATACTCCGCGAACGCGGAGAGTACACGGGAAATCTCGGTTGCATCTACTGCTCTGGATACTGACTCACCTGCCGGAGCCTGTCATCACGCGCGCATTCCCGCGACCCATTGGCGGGTGATGACAGCGAGAAAAATTATTTGGCGGTCGTATTGGAACTGCGCCGCGCGCTGCCGCCAGGCTGAGTTATTGACGCGAGCATTAACGCGGAAAAGATCTGCGGAATCCCCGCGCGATTACGGGGTAATTTGCAAGGAAATTCCCCTCGATTTCGCGTGCCTCATATCTGCCTGCGTTTAAGCCGCATTTAACTAAAAGTCGCCTTAATGACGCTCCGCGCCTCTGCGAGATGCTGCACCGGGAGTTTTCTATAGCGGCATCACAGAGGAAAGAAGTGGAACTGTTTCGGGCGCAGGGCGAATGAGTATCAGTACCGGTGCGTTTAGCCTTGCGGCACCTTCCCGCAAGAAGTCTTCCCGGAACTTCATTCCTCAATATTTCTTCGGAAGCGCTGCAATTGCAGGGCTTGTGCTCGGTTGCGCCTGGACTGTCTACACCAACATTTTCAGCGCGAGCGTCTATCCCTCGATGAACAGCGCGGCCTATGAACCGCCTGTCGTCAGGCGGCCCGCGGTCGCTGCACAAAGCGCGCCGCCGGCCTTCAACGAGGTGTTTGCGGCGCTGTCGCCACCGCCACCGGTGCTGTCGAAGCCCGAGACCGTCTCAACTTCGATTATGTTTAACGAAAGGTTTGTAGCCTCGGCGCGGCAGGGGGAACCCTCGAGGGTCGCAGACGCTTCGCCGATACCTGAAGCCCCCAAGCTCAGCGAGGTGCTGAAACCGGTTGACGCGCCGAAGCTCGCCGAAGCATCGAAGAAAACCGAGCCACCAAGGCTCACGGAAGCGCCGAAACCGAAGGACGCCGCGTCGGTTCACGTCGCACTCAATATTTCGCCGCCGGCGTCGCGGCCTGCCGAGACAAAATCCGCCGAGGCGAAGCCCGCTGCAAAGACCCCGGGCGCTTCGGTCCGCGACATGGCGCAGCGCGCCAAGGCGGCGGTGATGTCGATCGCTTCCAACGAGAAGCACAGCATCGTCGAAAAATTGTGGGGCAAGCGCGAACAGAACTCGCTGTTGTCGTTCGCATCCGCCGACGCCAGTGTCACCGGCAGCATTCCCTCGACACTCGCCCAAAATCCGATGCTCGGGGGATCGCCGCCCTACGATCGTCAGACCGCCGTCTACGACATCAGCGCGCATATGGTCTATCTGCCCGATGGCACCAAGTTAGAGGCCCATTCAGGTCTCGGCTCGAAACTCGACGATCCCCGCTCTTCGCACATCAGGATGCATGGCGTGACGCCGCCGCACATCTACGAACTCACGCCGCGCGAAGCCTTGTTCCATGGCGTGCCGGCATTGCGGCTGACCCCGGTCGGCGGCGAGGACAAGATTTTTGGACGCACCGGCCTGCTGGCGCATACCTACATGCTCGGCGCGAACGGCGACTCCAACGGCTGCGTGTCATTTAGGGATTATTACGCCTTCCTGACGGCCTATCGTAACCAGGGCATCAGGCGGCTCGCGGTGCTGGCGAGGGTGGAGTGAGGCGGCGCGGCTGTGCGCCCGCGCGCTCTGCTGATCACCGAATGATCACGAATCATCCTTCGTCATTCCGGGGCGATGCGAGGCGTCGAGCTTTGATGTGCAATTGCACATCAGAGAATCCAGAACCACGGCTGACAGGGCGCCGCCGGAGGCGCGCCCCGAAATGACGAACCGAGAGTTGGTCCAAAACAAAAACCCCGGCATCGCTGCCGGGGTTTTGCATTTTTTGACGATCGCCTGAGAGGCTGGATCAGAAATCCATGCCGCCCATGCCGCCCATGCCGCCACCGCCGTGGCCGCCGCCCATCGGCTCTTCCTTCTTCGGAAGCTCCGACACCATGGCCTCGGTGGTGATCATCAGGCCGGCGATCGACGCGGCGTTCTGCAG
>JBJMTR010000191.1:0-2567 GCA_045811565.1 Bradyrhizobium sp. | reverse complement strand
TTGATCCTGCGATCCTCACCGCCGCCTTTGTCAGTTCGCCAACCTGCTTCGGTCCGGCATACCCGACGGTGTCGGCGATGCCGACCATATCGACCCCGATCTCGTACAATCTTTCGGTGATCCCCAGCACTTCCCTGGGATCAACGGGCCCAACGATCGAACACCCCAACGCCATCGATATCGCGGCATTGACGATGGGCCTGTGCGAACTGGCGTCGCGCAGCTCACAGAGCCGCTTGACGTTGGCGATGGCCGATTCGCGTGAGCGGTTGGCATTGGCCTGGCTGTGCTCTTCAGTGGCCGAGACAACCGACGCCACTTCCGCAACGCCGGACGCCAACGCCTCGTTGACGCCGCGCTCGTTCAGCGCCAGCGCGATGCCATGTGCGCCTGGTAGCGCGGCGATGGTCTGCACGATATCGCGGACGTCGGCGAATTGCGGAAATGTTTTTGCAGGCAGGAACGAGCCAACCTCGAAATGCCGGACGCCGGCGGCATATTCGTCGCGGATCCAGCGCTGTTTTGCAGGAGTCGGCGGGAAGGTCTTCACGAGTTGCAGGCCGTCGCGCAAGCCCACTTCGCGCAAGCTTACCTTGTTGTCGGGATAAACGCCTTGGACGCGGGTCATGTCGGGCCTCAAGCAGCGTTTCCGGTTGAAGAAAATCCTGTTGGTTCGAGTTCGGCGCGAACCGACTCCGTATCGGCGCCGAGCACCGGCACTTTCAATCCTTCGCCGATATTGGCGCCGTTCCACTGCACCGGCAAGGCGGGGACGCGGAACGGCTTGCCATCGGCATTGAAATTGTTGACGAGTCCACCGGGCCGCAACACATGCGGGTCTTCCAACAAATCCTCGGGACGGTTGATCGGCGAGAAGCAGATATTCAGCGCATCGAGCTTTGCCGACAGCTCCGCCACGTTCCAGCGTTTGATTTCCTCGGCGACACGCGGAATGATCCTGGCCCGCGCCAGAATCCGCTCGGTGGTATTGCCAAGGCTAGGATCGTCGGCAAACTCGTACAATCCGAATTCGCGGCAAAAGCTCTGCCAGTGGCCTTCGGTGACGACTCCGATGAAAATGCGATCTCCCCCGGCGGTCTCGAAAATGTCGTAGATCGGCCAGGCGTGCTCGCGTTCCGGCATCGAGCGCGGCTTTCTGCCGGTCATCTCATACTCGACCATGTGCTGCGCGACCAGGAACAGGCAATTCTCGAACAGGCCGATGCGGATGTCAGCGCCATCTGTGCGGCCGCCACGCTTCTGGTAGAGCGCGGCGAGAATCGAAATCGCGCCGAACATGCCGCCCATGATGTCGTTGGCGGAAGAGCCGACGCGCTGCGGCCGCTCCCGCGTGCCGGTCATCGCCGCCAGCCCCGACATCATCTGCACGACCTCGTCGAGTGCCGGACGATGCTCGTAGGGCCCGGACAGGAAGCCCTTGTGACCCGCCACGATCAGGTGCGGATGCCTGCGGCGCAATTGCTCAGTGCCAAGGCCCTGCTTTTCGAGCTGGCCGTCGCGAAAATTTTCCAGGAAGACATCGGCGCCGGCGAGCAGCCGGTGCATCATCTCGCGATCCTCGGCTTTGCTGAAATCGAGCACGATGCTGCGCTTGCCGCGGTTGAACAGCGGAAAGAACGAGGTTCCCATGCCGCCGAGAGAGCGGGTTTTGTCGCCCGAGGGCGGTTCGACCTTGATGACCTCGGCGCCGAGCTGCGCCAGAATCATGCCGCAGGTCGGTCCCATCACCATGTGGGTCATCTCGACGACCCTTACGCCCTCCAGCGGCAGTCCCGTCCCGGTCATCGGTTTCTCCGTGCTCATTCGTCGATAGCAGGCCGCCAGACTAGGCTTCCGAGCGGCCTGTGGAAAATATAATCTGCCGAACGATGCGTTCACCGATGCATAACGCAAATGCGTCGGCGCCGCGGCAAGCCGCTTGAGGCCTGAGCCGGGCGCCGCCCACTTGCCGAGCCCTGCTTGCGTGTCTACCTCTCGCGGGGGCTTTTTCTGGAGAGGTAGACCCGCCATGCTGGACGCCGCCGTCAAGGCGCTTTCGCAAATCCTGTCGCCGCCGATGCGCTCCATCCTGTGGCGCTCAATCGGCATGGCGCTTGTGTTGGTCACCGTGCTTGCAATCGGATTGCAACGGCTGTTGAGCTGGTTTGCGGACTATGGCGAGGTCTGGGCGGAGGGTATGCTCGGCCCGGGCTTTCACGCCTGGCTCAACATCCTTTCCTGGATCGTCTCGATCGCGGCCGGTCTCGGCGTCGTGCTCGGCGGCATCTTCCTGATGCCCGCCATTACTTCGCTGGTGGCGAGCCTGTTCGTCGATGACGTCGCCGACCACGTCGAGCGTGAACATTATCCGGCCGAGAAACCTGGCACGGCATTGCCATTCAACGTCGCCATCACGGAAGGTATCAAGACGGCGCTCTTGACGATCCTGGTCTATTTGATCGCGCTGCCGTTCGTGTTCCTGGCAGGCGCCGGCTTCCTCGTGTTCTTCATCGCCACCGCCTGGCTATTGGGGCGTGAATATTTCGAGCTTGCGGCGATGCGTTTTC
>JBJMTR010000190.1:0-4971 GCA_045811565.1 Bradyrhizobium sp. | reverse complement strand
GTCGATCCTGGTCGGCGTGGTGCTTGCCGCGATCGGTTTCGATCCCTGGAATATCCTCCACAGCATCCGCGTGCTGTTCCAGCGGCTATGGGACCTCGGCTTCGATGCGGTCAATTGGCTGTGGCGCTATTTCCTGCTCGGCGCCGTGATCGTCATTCCGATCTGGCTGTTGTCGCGGATCTTCAGCACGCCACGCCGTCGATAAGGGCAACGCAACGGGAAACAGCCGATGCAACTGCGATTTGTCGGCTGCGGCGATGCGTTCGGCTCCGGTGGCCGCGCCAACACCTGCTTTCATGTCCAAGGCGAACGCATCAATTTCCTGATCGACTGCGGCGCGTCGTCGCTGCCCGCGCTGAAGCGGCTCGATATCGCGCGCGACGACATCGAGCTGATCCTGATCACGCATTTCCACGGCGATCATTTTGGCGGCCTGCCGTTTTTCCTGCTGGATGCGCAGTTCTCGCGGCGGACGCGGCCACTGGTGATCGCCGGGCCAAAAGGAATCGAGACGCGGCTCGCCCAGCTGATGGAAGCGCTGTTCGAGCATTCCTCCAGGACAAAGCAGCGCTTTGAGCTCTCCGTCGTTGCTCTCGCGCCAGAGCAAAGCCAGACCTTCGGCGCGGTGACGGTTACGCCGTATCCGGTGGTGCACGGCGAATCCGGCGGACCGTTTCTCGGCTATCGTGTCGAAGCTGAGGGACGCGCGATCGCTTATACCGGCGACACCGAATGGACGGAGACGTTGATTCCGCTTGCGCGTGGCGCCGATCTCTTCATCTCGGAAGCGTACACCTACGACAGGATCGTCAAGAACCACCTCAGCTTGAAGACGCTGGAACCGCGCCTTCCCGAGATCAACGCCAAACGGCTGATCCTCACGCATATGAGCGACGACATGCTCGGGCGGCTGGGCTCGCTTGCCTACACCGCGGCTGATGACGGCATGGTGGTCGAGCTGTAGGCATGCACTCGCCAATCCCTCCTCCCCCGCACTCGAAAGTCACAACCGCTCAGGTGTTCGCCATCGCAGGTCCCGCGATGGTCGCAAACCTGACCACGCCTTTGATCGGCATCGTCTCGACCACGGCGATCGGCCGGCTCGGCGACGCCACGCTGCTCGGCGGCGTCGCGATGGCGTCCGTGCTGTTCGACTGCATGTTCTGGCTGTTCGCCTTCCTGCGCATGGGCACGGTCGCCTTCACCGCGCAGTCCCTTGGCGCCGGCGAGGCGCGGGAATTGCGCGCGATCCTGGTCCGCGGCTTTATTGTCGCCGCATTGATCGGGACCGTTCTGATTCTCTTGCAAAGACCGCTCGCTGCCGCGTTGCTGAGCGCGATGGGCGGCAGCGAAGGCGCCACGCGCGCCGCCAAAACCTATTTCACGATTCGGATCTGGTCGGCGCCGCTGGCACTCGCCAATTATGTCGTGCTCGGCTGGCTGATCGGCCAGGCGCGGGCGGCGCTGGCGCTCTCGACCCAGATCGCGATCAACGTCACCAACATGGTGGCGACGGTGCTGCTGGTGCTGGTATTCAACTTTGGCATCGCCGGCGCCGCAATCGCCGCCGTCATTGCCGAAGCAGCGGGCGTGTTGCTCGGGATTTTCATGGCGCATCGTCTGACGGGCGGAAAGCTCGACGTCGACCGAGCCACGCTGTTCGACCGCGCCAAACTAACGCGCATGCTGGCGGTCAACCGCGACATCATGATCCGCACCGCGGCGCTGATCGCGGCGTTCCTGTTCTTCACCGCGCAGGGCGCCCGCGCCGGCGACGTCACGCTTGCCGCCAACGCGGTGTTGAACAATTTCCTCTTGATCAGCGCCTTCTTTCTCGACGGCCTCGCCAACGCCGCCGAACAGCTTTGCGGCCGCGCCTACGGCGCGCGCGACCGAGCGGGATTTGCCGGCGCGGTGCGCCTCGTCGTGATCTGGGGATTTGCGTTTGCGCTCGCGGTGACCGCGATCTTCGCGCTGTTCGGTCCCGCGCTGATCGACATGATGACCGCGAGCGCCGAGGTCCGGCGCAGCGCGCGCGGATTCCTGCTCTACGTCATCCTGGCGCCGCTGCTTGGGGTGTTCGCCTTTGCCTATGACGGCGTCTATATCGGCGCGACCTGGGCGCGCGACATGCGCAACCTGATGCTGCTGTCGCTTTTCATCTTTCTGGCCGCGTGGTTTTCGCTGCGCGCATTCGGCAATGCCGGCCTGTGGGGCGCGCTGTTGGTGCACTACGCCGCCCGCGGCGGCTTGCAAGCGCTGCGCTTTCCGGCGCTGTTCCGGGCGTCGTTTCCGAAAACCGCTATACCGGCCAGTCCTCGGCCGTGATCGCCGCGGCGTCGGCGCCGACGATTTCCGACAGCGAGTCGCGCCCGGTGCGCAGCAAGGTCGAGGCGAGATCGTTCTTGATGTTGTCGACCAGACCGAGCCCCTTGTAGACCAGCGACGAATATAGCTGGATCAGGCTGGCGCCGGCGCGGATCTTTGTCAGCGCGGCGCCGCCTGAATCGATGCCGCCGACCCCGATCAATGGAAACGCGCCCTCGGCACGCACATAGGTCTCCGCCACCATCCGCGTCGACAGCCGGAACAGCGGCCGGCCGGATAATCCGCCCTGCTCCTTGGCGCGGTTCTGTTCGCGCAAGGTCGAGGGCCGCCCCACCGTGGTGTTGGCGACGATCATGCCGTCGACCCGCCGCGAGCGCGCGATATGCACGACATCGTCGAGCTCGGCGAGGCTTAAATCCGGCGCGATCTTGAGCAGTACCGGCGAGTCGCCGGCCTGCTTGCGAACGCGCTCGCGGGCATCGATCACCTTGGCCAGGAGATCGTCGAGCTGCGCCGATTGCTGCAGATTGCGCAGGCCCGGCGTGTTCGGCGAGGAGATGTTGACGGTGAAGTAACTCGCCAGCGGCGCAAAGGTCTCGATCAGCTTGACGTAATCGGCGACGCGATCCGGTGAATCCTTGTTGGCGCCGACATTGACGCCGACGATGCCGCCGAGATGCGCGCGGCCGGCGAGCCGCCGCAGCACCGCTTCCGCGCCGTCATTGTTGAAACCCATGCGATTGATGACGGCCTCGTCGCGCTCCAGCCGGAACAGCCGCGGCCGCGGATTGCCGGCTTGCGGGCGTGGGGTCACCGAGCCGATCTCGACGAAGCCGAAGCCGAGCCGCAGCAACGCATCCGGGGCCTCCGCGCTTTTGTCGAAGCCCGCGGCCATGCCGATCGGGTTGGGAAAATTCAGGCCGAACGCGCGCACCGCGAGTTTCGGGTCGTCCGGCCGCGGCCGCACTGGCGGCAGCAACTTGAGGCCCTGGATCGAGAGGCGGTGCGCGTCTTCCGGATCGAACCAGCGCAGTAGCGGCAGCGAGAACGCATCGAAGGCCCGGATCACGGCTTGAGCTCCGGGATGTCGTGACTGCCGTCGGACCGCGTGGGCAGGTCGAGAACCTCAATGACGGCGCCGAGATCGACATCGCGATAGAGATGCGGGAACAGCTCGTCGTTGCGCGATCGCTCCCAGCGCAGCGCGTCGCCCAGCGCATCGGTATCGACCGCGATCAGGACCAGGCCGGTCTGGCCGAAAAAATGCTTGCGGGCGGTCTCGGCCACCTGCGCGGCGGTGGAAAAGTGGATAAAACCGTCGCGCAAATCGCCCGCACTGCCGCGGTACACGCCCTGACGCTCGGCCTCGCGCCAGGCCGAGGCGGGGCTGATTTTGTAGATCGTGCGCACGTCGCCGCGTTCCCCGCTTGTCGTTGAAGTCTCTTGGGATTTTCCCGGAATCGCCGGGCCAGGGCGAGACCGTATCGGCGGCCGGGACGCAACTCAAGCGGTGCCCTGCCGGCGCAAGCGGCAGATTTGCGGAAACCGGCCGCTTGAGGCAATAATTCCTAAAGTCACCCGAGTTTTCGATGGTCAGACACCAGAGAACACCGCGCCCGCTGACCCACAGCCAGGTCTGGACTGCGCTGGACCGGCTCGCCGAACGCGCCGGCATGTCGCCGTCGGGCCTTGCCAGGCGCGCCGGCCTCGATCCCACCACGTTCAACAAATCCAAACGCATCACGGCCGACGGCCGCGAGCGATGGCCCTCGACCGAATCGGTCGCCAAGGCGCTTGCCGCCACCAACGCCTCGATCGAGAGCTTCGTCCAGTTGATCGGCGATGGCGTACGGAGCATGCAATCGGTGCCGCTGCTCGGTTTCGCCCAGGTCGCCGCCGGCGGCTATTTCGACAACTCTGGTTTTCCTGTCGGCAAGGGCTGGGATGAGGTCGCGCTGCCCTCGCCCAATGACGAGCATGCCTACGCGCTGGAGATATCGGATGATTCCATGCGGCCCGCCTATCGCGACGGCGACATCATCGTGGTGTCGCCGGGCACGCCGATCCGTCGCGGCGACCGCGTGGTGGTGCGAACCACCGGCGGCGAGGTGATGGTGAAGGAGCTGAAGCGCCGCACTGCGAAGACACTGGAATTGCAAGCGCTCAATCCAGCCCACGCCGACCGCGCGCTCGCCGCCGACGAGGTTGAGTGGATCGCAAGGATCGTGTGGGCGAGCCAGTAGGAATGCCTGATGGCGAGGAGCCGCGAAAGCGGCGTCTCCGGACGGTGCGGAGCCTGTCGTCGGGCGCGCATTCGCGCGACCCATTGGCATTGCCGGACCATGAGACAGCGCGGCCTTCATTCTTCGGGACGCGCGCAAGCGCGCTCCTCCGGATGAGGTCTGAAACCCTCATGGTGAGGAGCGCGGCGAAGCCGCGCGTCTCGAACCACGAGGCCACAGATACGCGGTACTGATCCAACCTACGTAAAAACGGAAGATGCCGATCTGCGCACGAGAGCATTTTCCGTGGCTTCATCCTTCGAGACGCCACGCATGCGCGTGGCTCCTCAGGATGAGGTCTGAGACCCTCATGGTGAGGAGCGCGGCGAAGCCGCGCGTCTCGAACCACGAGGCCACGGAT
>JBJMTR010000189.1:0-12533 GCA_045811565.1 Bradyrhizobium sp. | reverse complement strand
TTGGTCCGGCGGAACGCAAGGGATTTGCGGCGCCGGTTCTAAAGAAATCTATCTCAGATAGCTCGATTTGCAGACATTACATTGATGTCATCAAATCGCCCATCCGACCCGAGCTGTATGTGGGAAACTAACACATTCGCTGCAAGCTTCCACGCGCGGCTGAATGTCGCTCTAAACAGCGATTTCCGGCAAAACCGGCATTCTGGCGTTATCTGCCCGCTTCAAATTGTCACAAATTCCGTAACACCGTGGCAGGCTTCTGGTTCAGTGCGAGCAGCGTGCCCGCCAAGCCCAGCCCCACGGTGACGATCAGCGCCGCCACCACCACGCCCGCGGCGCTGCCGGCCTGCCAGATGAAGCTCAGCGTCATCAGCCGCGTCACGATCAGCCAAGCCGCGACCGAGCCTGCAAAAACGCCAAACAGAGCGGTGGCAAAGCCGATCATCAGATATTCCAGCGCATAGGCCCCGAGCAGCCGTGCACGCGTGGCGCCAAGCGTCTTGAGGATCACCGCGTCGTAGACGCGGTGACGATGGCTGGCGGCGAGCGCCCCGCCGAGCACCAGGATGGCTGAGATCAGCGTCACGGCGCTGGCGCCGCGGATGGCCAGCACGAGGTTGGTGACGACACTGCCGATGGTCTCCAGCGCCTCGCGGACCCGGACGCTCGTCACCATCGGGAAGGCGTCGGCCACCTGTTTGATGATCCGAGCGTCGCCGGCGGGATCGGGTTGGGTCTCGGTCAAGGTCGCGACATGGCTATGCGGCGCGCCCTTGAACGCATTCGGCGAGAACACCAGCACGAAATTGATGCCGAGGCCCTGCCAGTCGATATTGCGTAAATTGGCGATTCTCGCCGGAATATCCCGGCCAAGCACGTTGACGACGATCTCGTCGCCTATTGCGAGCTTGAGCCCGTCGGCGATCTTCTTCTCCATCGAGACCAGCGGCGGCCCGCTATAGTCGGCGCCCCACCATTCGCCTTCGACGATCTTCGAGCCCTTTGGGATTTCGCCGGTGTAGGTCAGGCCGCGGTCGCTCTGCAGCACCCATTCGGAATCCACCGAAGGCTTGAGCTCTTCGGCCTTGACACCACGGGCGGCGACGATGCGCCCGCGCAGCATCGGCACGTCTTCGACCGTCGAGCCTGGTGCGGCCTGTTTGAGGAAGGCGCCGAAGCGATCGGCATCAGCGGCGGGAATATCGATGAAATAGAACGACGGCGCGCGATCCGGCAGTGCCGCCAAAAACTGCCGCCGCAGATTGCCGTCGATCTGCGTGATCGTGACGAGTACCGCGAGCCCCAGGCCGAGCGACATCACGACCGAGGGCGTCAAAGCGCCCGGCCGGTATATATTGGCGATCGCCAGCCGCAGCATGGTGAAGCGACTACGCGGCAGCCGGCGCGCCAGCGCCATCAGCCCCGCGGCAATGCCGCGCAACAGCGCGAACACGGCGATCGAGGAGGCGACGAACACCGCCGCCACGCGCTTGTCGTAAGCCAGCCCGATCGCGACCGCGATCAACAGCGCGATCACCATTCCCATCAGTGCAAGATAGCCCCAGCGCGGCCGATGCCATTCGCTGCTGATCGTCTCGCGAAACAGTGCCGCCACCGGCACGTCATGCACCCGGCCGAGCGGCCACAATCCGAACGTCAATGCGGTGAGCAGCCCGTAGATGAACGACAGCGCGAGTTCATCTACGTGCAGGGCGGGGACCACCGGCAACGGCAGCAATTTGCCGAACACGCCGACGATCACGAAGGGCAGCGCGGCGCCCACGGCCAGACCGACGATTGAGCCGATCCCGGCGAGTACGATTACTTGCGTCAGATAGATCGTGAACACGTCCCGGCCGGTGGCGCCGAGCGCCTTGAACGAGGCGATGACATCGCGGCGGCGATCGATGTGGCTTTTGACCGCATTGGCGACGCCGACACCACCGACCAGCAGCGCGGCGAGGCCCACCAGCGTCAGAAATTGCGTGAATCGGCTGATGGTGCGCTCAAGCTGTGGCGAAGCGTTGCCGCGGCTGCGGATTTCCCAGCCGGCTTCCGGCAGGGAGCCTCGCGCGGCCTCGACCAACTGTGTCGCGGCGCGATCGTCGTTGGCATTGTCCGGCAGCTTCACCCGATAGATCCAGCGCACCAGGCTGCCGGGCTGCAGCAGCCCGGTGGCGCGCAAGCTCGCTTCGCTGACCATAAAGCGCGGGCCGAGGCCGACACCACCCGCGAGTTTGTCGGGTTCGGCACCGACCACGCTGCGGATTTCAAAACGTGCACTGCCGATCGTGACGTGGTCGCCGAGCTTGAGGTCAAGTCGCGCCAGCAGCGTGGAATCCACCGCCGCGCCGAACGCGCCGTCGCGCTCGGCCAGGATATTCGCCATTGGCAGCTTGGGGTCGAGCGACAGTTCGCCGAGCATCGGGTAATTGCCGTCCACTGCCTTGAGTTCGACCAGCGCGAGCTTGCCGTCGGCGCTGCGGGCCATGGCGCGCAAGGTTGCCGCAACCGAGACCTCGCCCCGCGCGCGCAGGAACGCGACTTCGTCCGGCTTGGCTTCGCGCTGGATCAGCGAGAACGCGACATCGCCGCCGAGCAGCGTGCGGCCCTCACGGCTGAGGCCCTCGCTGAGACTTGCCGCCACCGAGCCGACGCCGGCGATTGCCATGACGCCGAGCGCGATACAGGCGATGAAGACGTAAAAGCCGCGCAAGCCGCCGCGCAATTCGCGAAGGGCATAGCGCAACGCAAGCGAGGGCGCACGGCTCGTAACCGCGGCTTCGGACGCCATGCTCATGTCACGCATGCCCGTCGATCCGGCCCGATCGCAGCCGCACCACGCGGTCGCAGCGCTGCGCCAGCGCGCTGTCGTGGGTGACCAGCACCAGCGTCATGCCGCGCTCGGCGTGCTTTGTGAACAGCAGATCGACGATCTGTTTGCCCGTTGCTTCGTCGAGATTGCCGGTTGGCTCGTCCGCGACCAGGATCGCGGGATCGGGCGCGAGCGCACGGGCGAGCGCCACGCGCTGCTGCTCGCCGCCCGACAATTGCGTGGGATAGTGATGGAGCCGGTCGCCGAGACCGACCGATTTAAGTTCAAGCGCGGCGCGCTGGGCGGCGTCCGGATTGCCGGCGAGTTCGAGCGGCACCGCGACGTTTTCCAGCGCCGTCATGGTCGGGATCAGGTGAAAGGACTGGAAGACGATGCCGACATGACGGCCGCGGAAGCGCGCGAGCGCGTCCTCGTCGAGGGCATTGAACGGCGTGCCATTGACCACTACTTCGCCGCTATCAGGACGTTCCAGCCCCGCCATCACCATCAGCAAGGTCGATTTGCCCGAGCCTGACGGCCCGATCAGGCCGATCGCTTCGCCCGATGCCACACGAAGGCTGATATCTTTCAGGATATGGACGCGTGCGGCGCCGGTGCCGAGCGAGAGGTTGACGTTGGAAATGGAAATGGTGTCCGGCTCGACGCCGGCGAGGGAAGAAGATTCGATGAGACTGTCCATGGCTCGGTCATATGGCACTTCGGCCGTTGGGGTCGAGGGCCGGATTTCGATGCTTGTGCACATACTCGTGTTGATTATGGGCTTGATGACGACGGCGACGGCATTGGCGGGGGGAACCGCGGCGGGGAGCGCAAAACCGATCAAAATGGTCGTTTTGGGCGACTCCCTGAGCGCCGGCTACGGGGTGGTCGGCACCGCCGCATTCCCAATGCGTTTACAAAAAGCGTTGGAGACCAAAGGGATAAAGGTCGACATGATCAATGCCGGGGTGTCCGGCGATACCTCCTCGGGCGGCCGCGACAGGCTCGACTGGTCAATCCCTGAGGGAACCGAGGCTGTTATCGTCGAACTCGGCGCCAATGACGCCCTGCGGGGAACCGACCCTGCGGTGACACGTGCGGCGCTGTCGGACATCCTGTCGCGGCTGAAGGCGCGCGGCATCGCGGTTCTCCTGTGCGGGATGCTGGCGCCCCCGAATTATGGCAGCGATTATGCGGCCCGTTTCAACGCTATCTATCCGGAGCTTTCGAAATCCTTCGGCGTGCCGCTCTATCCGTTTTTTCTCGACGGCGTCGCGGCCGATGCCAAGCTCAATCAGGCGGACGGAATGCATCCGACAGCCGACGGCGTTGATACCATCGTGAAAAATATCCTGCCCACGGTGGAGGCATTTCTCGGCACGATCTCCGGGCAACGCAGTTGAAAAATATGCGGTGAATAACCTTGCTTCCGTGATTTTGCGGGGTTCACGCAGGCTGGCGCCGAAGCTTCGCAGAGTCACATAAGTCGGGTAAAAATAGTCCATCGGTGATTCGTCACCGGGTTTTGCTTTTGAGGCGTGCGGCCTTCAGGGCTCACGCTTCCGCATCGAGGATTTGCGATGCCGCGTCTGTTCACTGGACTGGAAATCCCGGCCGATATCGGCCAGACCCTTTCCAGCTTGCGTGGCGGCCTTCCCGGCGCACGCTGGATCGATCCGGAAAATTATCACGTCACCTTGCGCTTCATCGGCGACATCGACGGCGTCTCGGCGAACGAAATCGCCTCGATGCTGTTTCGGGTCAACCGCAAGCCGTTCGAGGTCAAGCTGCAGGGGCTGGCGAGCTTTGGCGGGCGCAAGCCGCGCGCCGTAGTCGCCTCCGTCGAGCCGAGCCGGCCGCTGATCGAGCTGCAGGCCGAGCTAGAGCGGCTGATGCAGCGGATCGGCCTCGATCCGGAAGGGCGCAAATTCACCCCGCATGTCACGCTGGCGCGGCTGCATGACGCCTCGAGCCAGGACGTTGCCGACTATCTCTCGGTGCGCGGCTATTTCCCGAGCCGCACGTTCCTGGCCTCGCGCTTCGTGCTGTTCTCCTCGCGTGCCTCTACCGGCGGCGGCCCGTATGTGGTCGAGGATTCCTATGCGCTGAGTGCGTAGCGGAAACGCGCGGTGCGCACTCGCCATTGACAGCTGTCATCGCCCGACTTGCCGCCTTCGGTAAAGGTTCGGCGGGCCGGCATGGGAAAGCCCACAGCCGCACGTGCATACCCCCAGCCTCAATTCGCGGCTTGCAATTTGTTGTGCGTTAGGGCCGTAAGGTGGGCCGATGCTGTCCACCTCACCCAGTTCCTTCCGCGCCGAATACCGGGCGCTGGTTTCCTCCGGCACGATCGAGGCCGATCCCGCGCAGGCGCGGGCGGCGGATGCCCTTGCGGCGCTGGACGAGCGGCTTTCGAGCTATAAGCCGCCACGCAAACAAAGCCTGCTCGGCCGGCTGTTCGCCGACAAGGACGAGCCGCCGCCGCGCGGGCTTTATGTCCACGGCGACGTCGGTCGCGGCAAGACCATGCTGATGGACCTGTTCTTTCAGCACAGTCCGGTCGAGCACAAGCGCCGCGCGCATTTCCACGAATTCATGGCCGAGGTGCACGAGCGGATTTACGGCTATCGGCAGAATATGGCGCGCGGCGAGATTGGCGATGCCGACGTGGTCTCACTGACCGCGAATGCGATCTTCGACGAGGCGTGGCTGCTATGTTTCGACGAATTCCACGTCACCGACATCGCGGACGCGATGATTTTGGGACGGCTGTTCTCGAAACTGTTCGAACTCGGTACTGTCGTGGTCGCGACGTCCAACGTCGCGCCCGAGGATCTCTACAAAGGCGGCCTCAACCGGGCGCTGTTCTTGCCGTTCATTGCGCAGATCGCGGAGCATATGGACGTGCTGCGGCTCGACGCGCGCACGGATTTCCGCCTGGAAAAACTCGCCGGCGTGAAGATGTGGCTGGTGCCGCCGGATGATGAAGCCGGCGCCGCGCTCGACAAGGCCTGGGCCAGGATGACGGGCAACGCGCCGTGCAGGCCGCGCGATATCACGATCAAAGGCCGTGTCCTGCACGTGCCGTGCTCGTCGCACGGCATCGCGCGATTTAGCTTTGCCGATATTTGCGAGAAGCCGCTTGCGGCCTCCGATTATCTGCGGCTCGCGCACGATTATCATACCATCCTGATCGATCGCATCCCGGTGATGGACTATGCCGAGCGCAATGCCGCCAGGCGCTTCATCTCGCTGATCGATACGCTCTATGACAACGCCGTGAAGCTGATGGCCTCGGCCGAAGCCGATCCGGTGTCGCTATACCTCGCAACCGACGGCAACGAGGCGAACGAGTTCAAGCGCACCGCGTCGCGGTTGATCGAAATGAGCTCGGAATCATACCTGGCTCTGCCGCACGGCCGGAAGGATTCTGCGGCGAGTGGGGCGTCTACCGGGCTGGTGGAAACCTAGCCACCGTCATTCCGGGGCGCGCCACCTGAACTCAGGTTTACCCGAGTTCAGCAAATATGAATGTCCAAGTCGGCACAGCTGACTTGGTTGGCGCGAGCCCGGAATCCCGAGGTTGTGGCGGCGAGATTCCGGGTTCATCGCTGCGCGCCGTCCCGGAATGACGGCGGTTCTTGGCATGCCTGATCGAAATCGAGGCACGGCCTATAATTGGGCATGCCGCGACTTGAACCTATCATTCGAAAGAGATAACCAGCCATCCGGCTTCTAATCCAACTCCTCTTCGTCTCAGAAGGATAGATTTCCCATGGCGCGCGACAAGATTGCTTTGATTGGCTCCGGTCAGATCGGCGGAACGCTGGCTCACCTCATCGGCCTGAAGGAGCTTGGCGACGTCGTGATGTTCGATATCGCCGAGGGCGTGCCACAGGGCAAAGCGCTCGACATCGCACAATCCTCGCCGGTCGACGGCTTCGACGCGCATCTGATCGGGGCCAATTCCTATGAAGCGCTCGACAACGCCAAGGTCTGCATCGTCACCGCCGGTGTGCCGCGCAAGCCGGGCATGAGCCGCGATGATCTCTTGAGCATCAATCTGAAAGTGATGGAGCAGGTCGGCGCCGGCATCAAGAAATACGCGCCGGATGCTTTCGTCATCTGCATCACCAATCCTTTGGATGCCATGGTGTGGGCGCTGCAGAAGGCCTCAGGCCTTCCGCACAGGAAGGTGGTGGGCATGGCGGGCGTGCTCGATTCAGCGCGCTTCCGCTATTTCCTCGCCGACGAATTCAACGTCTCCGTCGAAGACGTCACCGCCTTCGTGCTCGGCGGCCACGGCGATAGCATGGTGCCGCTGGTGCGCTATTCCACCGTCGCCGGCATTCCGCTGCCCGACCTCGTCAAGATGGGTTGGACATCGCAGCAGCGCATCGACGAGATCGTTGACCGCACCCGCAATGGCGGCGCCGAGATCGTCAACTTTCTCAAGACCGGTTCGGCCTTCTATGCGCCGGCCGCTTCGGCGATCGCGATGGCCGAGAGCTATCTCAGGGACAAGAGGCGCGTGCTGCCCTGCGCGGCCTACCTGAACGGCGAGTACCGTGTGAAGGACATGTATGTCGGCGTGCCCGTGGTCATCGGTTCGAAGGGGGTCGAGCGCATTGTCGAGATCGAGTTGGCCGGCAAGGACCGCGAGGCTTTCGATAAATCCGTCGGCGCGGTGCAGGGCCTGATCGATGCCTGCAGGAAGATCGCGCCCGATCTGCTCGGCCGTTGACGTCATTTGCGCTTTCGGTTCCGGGCCGAGAGCGTTTCGGGTTGCAGTTCCTGTGGTATATGGTATGCCAGCCGGCGCGGGTGAACTGTAGAATTCACCCCGCCACGGGTTTTGGGGAGCCGTCCGTATGAATATCCATGAATACCAGGCCAAGGCGCTGCTGCACGAGTTCGGCGTGCCGATCTCGAAGGGCATGCCGGTGCTGCGGCCGGCCGACTCCGACGCTGCCGCGAAGACGCTTCCCGGCCCGATCTGGGTGGTAAAGAGCCAGATCCACGCCGGTGGCCGCGGCAAGGGCCGATTCAAGGAAGCATCCGCCGGCGACAAGGGCGGCGTTCGCATTGCGAAGTCGGTCACCGAAGTCAACGAATTCGCCAAGCAGATGCTGGGTGCCACTCTGGTGACGGTACAGACCGGACCGCACGGCAAGCAGGTCAACCGCCTCTACATCGAGGAAGGCTCCGAGATCGAGAAGGAGTTTTACCTCTCGATCCTGGTCAACCGCGAAACATCAAAGGTGTCTTTCGTGGTCTCGACCGAAGGCGGCGTCAACATCGAGGACGTTGCGCACAAGACGCCGGAAAAAATCGTCACCTTCTCGGTTGACCCGGCCACCGGCATTATGCCCCATCATGGGCGCACCGTGGCGAAGGCGCTCAATCTTACCGGCGATCTCGCCAAGCAGGCGGAGAAGCTTGCGACCCAGCTCTATGCCGCCTTCACGACCAAGGACATGGCGATGCTGGAAATCAATCCGCTCGTCGTCACCAAGCAGGGGCTGCTGCGGGTACTCGATGCCAAAGTATCGTTCGACGACAACGCCATGTTCCGCCATCCCGAGGTCGCGGCGCTGCGCGACGAGACCGAAGAGGACGCCAAGGAAATCGAGGCGTCGAAACACGATCTCAACTACGTCGCGCTCGACGGCACGATTGGCTGCATGGTCAATGGCGCTGGCCTGGCCATGGCGACTATGGACATCATCAAGCTCTATGGCATGGAGCCGGCGAACTTCCTCGATGTCGGCGGCGGCGCCAGCAAGGAGAAAGTCGCGGCTGCCTTCAAGATCATCACCGCCGACCCCAACGTGAAGGGCATCCTGGTCAATATCTTCGGCGGCATCATGAAGTGCGACATCATTGCCGAGGGCGTGGTCGCCGCGGTGAAAGAGGTCGGCCTGGAAGTGCCGCTGGTGGTGCGCCTCGAAGGCACCAATGTTGACGCGGGCAAGAAGATCATCCGTGAATCCGGGCTCAACGTGGTGCCCGCGGACAATCTCGACGATGCCGCGCAGAAGATCGTGAAAGCCGTCAAGGGAGGCTAACGATGGCCCAGGACCATCTCGCCGCGCCGACGCCGCTGGAAGAGCACCGCAAGCTCGCCATGTTCGCGGGCGAGTGGAGCGGCGAGGAAATGGTCTACCCATCGCGCTGGACCGCGGGAGGTCCCGCCACCTCGCATGTCATGGCCCGCATCGATCTCAACGGTTTCTATCTGATCCAGGACACGCGCCAGATGCGCGACGGCAAGGAGATTTTCGCCACCCACGGCGTGTTCACCTACGACCGCGAGGATCGGCTCTACAAATTGTTCTGGCACGATTCGCTCGGCTACTACCCGCCGTCGCCCGCCTCCGGCGGCTGGACCGGTAAGGTGCTGACGCTGGTGCGCGGCTCGCTGCGCGGCAATGCGCGTCACGTCTACGAAGTCGTCGACGACAAAAGCTACACTATGAAAATCCAGTTCTCGCCCGACGCGGAAGGATGGGCCGACGTGCTCACCGGCGTGTATCGGCGTATCCACTAAATCCTTCCCTCGTCGTTTCGCGAAAGCATCTGAAAGACATGTCCATCCTGATCGACAACAACACAAAAGTCATTTGCCAGGGCTTTACCGGCAAAAACGGCACCTTTCATTCCGAGGCGGCGATCGCTTACGGCACCAAAATGGTCGGCGGCACCTCGCCCGGCAAAGGCGGATCGAGGCATCTTGGCTTGCCGGTGTTCGACACCGTCGCCGAAGCGCGCGAGAAAACAGCTGCGGATGCCAGCGTTATCTACGTGCCTCCGCCGGGGGCTGCGGATGCGATCTGCGAGGCGATCGACGCGGAAATTCCGCTGATCGTCTGCATCACCGAGGGCATCCCGGTGCTCGACATGGTCAGGGTGAAGCGCGCGCTGTCGGGCTCGAAGTCGCGGCTGATCGGGCCGAACTGCCCGGGTGTCATGACCGCGGGCGAATGCAAGATCGGCATCATGCCGGCCAACATCTTCCGGCCCGGCAGCGTCGGGATCGTTTCACGCTCGGGCACGTTGACATACGAGGCCGTGTTCCAGACTTCCCAGGAGGGGCTCGGCCAGACCACGGCGGTCGGCATCGGCGGCGACCCGGTCAAGGGCACCGAATTCATCGATGTGCTGGAAATGTTTCTAGCCGACGAGAAGACCACCTCGATCGTCATGATCGGCGAAATCGGCGGCTCGGCGGAAGAGGATGCCGCCCAGTTCCTCAAGGACGAGGCCAAGCGCGGCCGCAAGAAGCCGATGGTCGGCTTCATCGCCGGTGTCACCGCCCCTCCCGGCCGCCGCATGGGCCATGCCGGCGCCATCATTTCGGGCGGCAAGGGCGATGCCGGTTCCAAGACCGCAGCGATGGAATCGGCCGGAATTACCGTCTCCCCATCGCCGGCAAGGCTGGGACACACCCTCGCTCAAAAACTGAGATCGTAATTCAATTCTTGGTTCTTTTCGGGGCGAAGTTTCGCATTAAATAGGGTAAAGGGTTTTTTATCCTGCTGATCCGGTTTCCGGATCGGCGCTGCGCCGTCTACCACGCGCGAACCGAAAATCACCAGGACGCCATCATGTCTCGCCAGGATGCGAACGCCGCTTTTGCTCTCTCCTCCTTCTTGCAAGCCACCAACGCCACCTACATCGACGATCTCTATGCCCGCTACGAGCAGGATGCGGGTTCGGTCGACACCGACTGGCAGGAATTCTTCAAGAGCCTGAAAGACACTCCGGCGGACGTCCAGAAGAACGCCGAGGGTCCGTCCTGGAGCCGGGACAACTGGCCGCTCACGCCGAGTGACGAACTGACCTCGGCGCTCGATGGAAACTGGGCGCAGGTCGAGAAAGCGGTCGGCACCAAGCTCGCCGCCAAGGCCCAAGCCAAGGGCGTCGAAGTGTCGGCCGTGGAGGTCAACCGGGCGACCCGCGATTCCGTGCGCGCCCTGATGCTGATCCGCGCCTACCGCATGCGCGGCCACTTCCACGCCAAGCTCGACCCGCTCGGCATCGAGGCGCCGCGCGACCGCGAAGAGCTCGATCCGCGCTCCTATGGCTTCACGGAAGCCGATTTCGACCGCAAGATCTTTCTCGATCACGTGCTCGGCCTCGAGTACGGCACGCTGCGCGAGATCGTGGCGATCTGCGAGCGCACGTACTGCCAGACGCTCGGCGTCGAGTTCATGCACATTACGAACGCGGCGCAGAAGGCCTGGATTCAGGAGCGCATCGAAGGTCCCGACAAGGAGATCAGTTTTACGCGCGAGGGCCGGCGCGCGATCCTCAACAAGCTGGTCGAAGCCGAGGGCTTTGAAAAGTTCTGCGACCTCAAATTCACGGGAACAAAACGTTTCGGCCTCGACGGCGCTGAATCGCTGATCCCGGCGCTGGAGCAGATTATCAAGCGCGGCGGCAATCTCGGCGTGAAGGAGATCGTGTTCGGCATGCCGCATCGCGGCCGCCTCAACGTGCTGACGCAGGTGATGGGCAAACCGCACCGCGCGCTGTTCCACGAGTTCAAGGGCGGCTCGGCCAATCCGGATGCGGTCGAAGGCTCCGGCGACGTCAAATATCATCTGGGCGCCTCGTCGGACCGGGAGTTCGACAACAACAAGATCCACCTGTCGCTGACCGCCAACCCGTCGCATCTGGAAATCGTCGATCCCGTGGTGCTGGGCAAGGTCCGAGCCAAGCAGGACCAGCACGGCGATCCGCCGGACATGCGCATTTCCGTGCTGCCGCTATTGATGCATGGCGACGCGGCGTTCGCAGGCCAGGGCGTAGTGGCGGAATGCTTCAGTCTGTCCGACCTGAAGGGCTACCGCACCGGCGGTTCGCTGCATTTCATTGTTAACAACCAGATCGGCTTCACCACCTATCCGCGCTACTCGCGTTCCTCGCCCTATCCGTCCGATGTGGCGAAGATGATCGACGCGCCGATCTTCCATGTGAATGGCGACGATCCCGAGGCCGTGGTGTTCGCGGCCAAGGTCGCGATCGAGTTCCGGCAGAAATTCCACAAGCCGGTCGTCATCGACATGTTCTGCTACCGCCGCCACGGCCATAACGAGGGCGACGAGCCGGCGTTCACCCAGCCGGTGATGTACAAGCGGATCGCCTCGCATTCGTCCACGCTGGAGATTTATGCCAAGCGGCTGATTGCCGAGGGCATAATGACTGAAGGCGAGGTCGAAAAGGCCAAGGCCGATTGGCGCGCGCGATTGGACGCCGAGTTCGAAGCGGGCGGCGGCTACAAGCCGAACAAGGCCGACTGGCTCGATGGCAAATGGGCGGGCTTCAAATCGGCCGATCAGGAAGAGGACGCGCGCCGCGGCATCACGGGCGTCGATATCGCTGTCCTGAAGGAAATCGGCCGCAAGATCACCAAGGTGCCCGATGGTTTCCGGGTTCACCGCACCATCCAGCGTTTCCTCGACAATCGCGCGAAAGCGATCGACAGCGGCGCCGGTATCGATTGGGCGAGCGGGGAGGCGCTGGCATTCTGCACGCTGCTGCAGGAGGGCCATCACGTGCGGCTTTCCGGACAAGACTCCGAGCGCGGCACCTTCTCGCAACGTCATTCAGTGCTGATCGATCAGGAAGACGAGAGCCGCTATACGCCGTTCAATCATCTCGGCGGCGATCAGGGCCACTACGAAGTCATCAACTCGCTGCTCTCGGAAGAAGC
>JBJMTR010000188.1:0-9851 GCA_045811565.1 Bradyrhizobium sp. | reverse complement strand
GCGGCGCTCGGCGGCCATATGGATTATGTGCGGCCGCTCGCCTCGTTGAAGGACAGCGCGGAAGTCCGTCCGATGCCCTACATGCCGGGACGGCGCGCATGAAACGGCTCCCGCAAATCGCGCTTCTCGGTGACGGCAAGCGGCTGCATTTGCAGGACGGCCCAATTGACTTGATCGTGGAGGCGAAAGGGAGCGCAGCGGATGTGCGCGCTGTCTATGCGGCCGCGGTGCGGCGCTTCACCGGTTTGCTCGATGAACTCTGCGAAGAACTGACGGAATTGCGCAAGCCCGCCGATCCGGCAAGCTGCGGGCTGCAAGGCATCGTCGCGCGCCGCATGCATACCGCGGTCGCGCCCTTTGCAGCCGATCAATTCATCACGCCGATGGCGGCGGTGGCCGGCTCCGTTGCGGAAGAAATTCTCGGTACGATGGTGGACGCCGGACAGCTTGACCGCGCATACGTCAATAATGGCGGCGACATCGCGCTGCATCTGATTGACGCCGCGCAGTTCACGGTCGGCCTGATGGATCGGCCGGACCGCCATGGTGCGATGCGTACAATGATCATCGGTGCGGACGATCCGATCCGAGGCGTAGCGACCAGCGGACGCCATGGGCGCAGTTTCTCGCTTGGCATTGCCGACGCCGTCACCGTGCTGGCGCGAACAGCATCGCAAGCGGATGCCGCCGCCACCATCATCGCCAATGCCGTCAATCTGCCCGGGCATCCCGGCATTGTCCGCTGCCCGGCCAATGAGTTGCAGCCCGACAGCGATCTTGGTTCGCGGCTTGTGACGCGTGACGTTGGCGAACTGTCTGACAGCGAGATCGAGAATGCACTCGATGCCGGCGCGCGCTGCGCCCGCGAAGTGCTCGCGGCGGGATTGATCGAAGGCGCGGCGTTGCGTCTGCTTGGCGAGACCGTGATTGTGGAAGCTGCAGGGATGAGGCCGCACGCATCGCAAGGGATTCGCAAGCGCGCATCAGAGAGCGAAATCCATGTGTGACGGAGAACGAGGAAGACAACGATGAGCGCGATCATTCGCAAGATCGTCACGGTGGTCGAAGAGACCCACCTGGAGATGGGCCAGAAAATTGCGCCGCCGACTCGACGCGCGGCGGCGATTGCCGTGATCGAAAATCCTTTTGCCGGCAGATATGTCGAGGATCTCTCGCCACTGATTGCGATTGGCGAGGAACTCGGCGAATTGCTGTCCAAAAAGGCAGTCGCCGCCCTCGGGATCGATGGCGCCAAGGCGCAAAGCTATGGCAAGGCGGCCGCGGTCGGCGAAAACGGCGAATTGGAGCACGCGGCCGCGATCTTGCATCCCAAAATGGGTGCGCCGGTGCGGAAGGTGCTGGGGAAGGGTGCGGCGCTGATTCCGTCGTCGAAGAAACGTAGCGGCCCGGGAACGACGCTGGACATTCCGCTCGGGCACAAGGATGCGGCGTTCGTGCGCAGCCATTTCGACGGCATGCAGGTGCAAATCAATGATGCGCCCCGTGCCAACGAGATCATGGTCGCGGTTGCCGTGACCGATAGCGGCCGGCCGCTGCCGCGCGTTGGCGGGCTGACGATTGCCGAGATCAAGGGCGAAGACGGTTTAAGATAATTTCTCAGACATTGGAGGTAAGGATGCGAAATTGTTTCCTGGGGGCGGGGGTGGCGGTGTTGCTTGCGGGCATGGCGAACAACGCCATGGCCCAAAGCGAAATCAAGATCGGCGAAATCAACAGCTACTCGCTGTTGCCTGCGTTCACGGAGCCCTATCGCAAGGGCTGGCAGCTCGCGCTCGAAGAGATCAACGCCGCGGGCGGAATCAATGGCAAGAAGCTCGTGATCGTCTCCAAAGATGACGGCGGCAAGCCGGCGGACGCGCAGACCGCCGCCAATGAGTTGGTGTCGAGCGAAAACGTGGCGATGCTGACCGGCACGTTCCTCTCCAACATCGGCCTCGCCGTCAGCGACTTTGCCAACCAGAAGAAGGTGTTCTTCCTGGCCGCGGAACCGCTGACCGACGCCATCACATGGTCGAAGGGCAACCGCTACACCTTCCGCCTGCGTCCTTCCAATTACATGCAGGCGGCGATGCTGGTCGAAGCCGCCGCAAAACTTCCCGCAAAGCGCTGGGCAACGATCGCGCCGAACTACGAGTATGGCCAGTCGGCGGTGGCGGTGTTCAAGAAACTGATGTCGGAGAAGCGACCTGACATCCAGTGGGTCGAGGAGCAGTGGCCGCCGCAGGGCAAGATCGACGCGGGTCCGGTAGTGCAGGCCGTTGCCGCCGCCAATCCGGAAGCCATCCTCAATGTCACCTTCGGCGCCGACCTCGTCAAACTCGTGCGTGAAGGTAATACGCGCGGCCTGTTCAAGGACCGCGCGGTCGTGAGCTTCCTGACCGGCGAGCCGGAATATCTCGATCCGCTGAAGGATGAGACGCCGGAGGGTTGGATCGTCACCGGCTATCCCTGGTACTCGATCAAGACGCCCGAGCATGACGCGTTCCTGAAGGCCTATCAGGCCAAGTACAATGATTATCCGCGGCTCGGCTCGATCGTCGGTTATCAGACTATCAAATCGGCTGCAGCTATCCTCGCGAAAGCGAATTCGATCGATCCGGAGAAGCTGATCGCGGCGACCGAAGGGTTGTCGGTGCCATCGCCATTCGGGGAGATGACTTTTCGCAAGATCGACCACCAGTCGACACTCGGCGCCTTTGTCGGCAAGACCGCGCAGAAGGACGGCAAGGGCGTGATGGTGGAGTCGGTTTACCGCAAGGGGGCCGATTATCTGCCGAGCGACGCCGAAGTCGAAAAGTTTCGGCCGAAGGATTGATGCACGGCGAAAGACCGAGGCCTCATGGCTCGAGACGCGCGGCGGTGCCGCGCTCCTCGCCATGAGGGTCTCAGCCTCATCCTGAGGAGGCGCGAAAGCGCCGGCTCGAAGGATGGAAGCCACGTACTCAGAACCATGCTAACGCGGACCGCCGATGGCCTTTTATGTCGTTCAGTTCCTGACCGGACTCGCCAGCGCGGCGTCGCTGTTTCTGGTCGCCTCGGGCCTGTCGATCATCTTTGGTGTGACGCGGATCGTCAATTTCGCCCATGGCGCGTTCTATATGCTCGGCGCCTATGTAGCGTTCACGCTGACCGAGCGGTTTTCCGGCGCGCTGGGCTTTTGGGGCGGCATCGTCGTCGCTGCACTGGCCGTGTCGGCGGTCGGTGTTCTCGTCGAGATGGTGCTGCTGCGACGAATCTATCATGTGCCCGAATTGTTCCAGCTGCTCGCGACGTTTGGGCTAACCTTGATGGTCGAAGATCTTGTCGTTCTGATTTGGGGCCCGAGCGATCTGCTGGGGCGCCGTGCACCGGGATTTAAAGGCGCGGTCGATTTCTTTGGCCAGAATATCCCAAGCTACGATCTGTTTCTGATCGCACTCAGCCCGATTGTGCTCGGAATCCTGTGGCTCCTGTTCCAGCGGACGCGCTGGGGGGTGCTGGTGCGGGCCGCGACGCAGGATCGCGACATGGTGGCCGCGCTCGGCGTCAATCAGAAATGGCTGTTCACCAGCGTGTTCGCGCTCGGGGTTTTCTTGGCGGCGCTCGGCGGTGCGTTGCAGATCCCGCGCGATGCCGTGCATCACGCGCTGGACTTGCGGATCATCGTCGACGTGTTCGTGGTGGTGGTGATCGGCGGTCTCGGCAGCATCATCGGCGCTTTTGTCGCCGCGGTGCTGGTATCCGAACTCAACGCGTTCGGCATTCTGATTTTCCCGAAAATTTCCATTATCCTGGTGTTCCTGGTGATGGCGGTGGTGCTGATCGTGCGTCCTTGGGGGCTGTTCGGCAAGCCGGAAGCTCCGGCGCGCCGCACACCGGGACTGACGGTCAATCCCTGGCGCCCACTCACCTCGAACGAGCGGCTGGCTTCGCTCGCCGCGCTGATCGTTGCGGCGGCGCTGCCGTTCGTCAGCGGCAACTACGCACTCACGGTCGGTTCGGAAATCGCGATCTTCGTAATCTTTGCGGTGAGCCTGCATTTCCTGATGTCGGTCGGCGGGCTCGCCTCCTTCGGCCATGCCGCCTATTTTGGCCTGGGCGCTTACGGCGTCGCGTTCCTTGCCAAGATGGCTGGATTGCCGATGATCGTCAGCCTGCTGCTCGGCCCATTGCTGGGGCTGCTCGGCGCGGCAGTGTTCGGGTTCTTCGCCGTGCAATTGTCCGGCGTGTATTTCGCTATGCTCACACTGGCCTTTGCGCAAATCGTCTGGTCGATCGCGTTCCAATGGGTAGAAGTGACCGGCGGGGACAACGGCATCCTCGGCGTCTGGCCGGACAGGTGGGCCGCGAGCCCGTCGCATTTCTACTGGCTGTCGCTCGGCATAGCGGCGCTTACAGTCGCCGTGTTGCGGATCATCGTGTTCTCTCCGTTTGGTTTCGCGCTGCGGGCGACACGAGACTCCCCGCTGCGCAGCGAGGCGATCGGCGTCGACGGCAAGCGGATCCAGTGGACGGCTTTCGTGATCGCGGGCACCGCCGCCGGAATTGCCGGGGCGCTGTTCGCCTATCTGAAGGGCAGCGTGTTTCCGGACAGCCTCGGCATCTCGCTGTCGGTCGATGCACTGGTCATGGTGCTGCTTGGCGGGGTCGAGACGGTTTCCGGCGCGGTGGTCGGTGCGATCGTCTACAAGGCGCTCAACATCTGGCTGGTCAGCCAGACCGATCTCTCCAAGCTGGTGCTCGGTGCATTTATCGTTCTGATCGTGGTCGCCTTCCCGAAGGGCATCGTCGGCATGCTGGAGACGATCAGGAACCGCCGCCGATCTGTATCGCAGAAGTCAACGCTTCTCAGCTCCCGGATCGAGATCGCCGAATGAGCATGGTTCCCACATTGCTGTCGGTCGAAGGCTTGAGCAAATCCTATGGCGGCGTGCATGCCGTGCGCGGCGTGTCGTTCGAGCTTAAGGCCGGTGAAATCCTGGCGCTGATCGGGCCCAATGGCGCGGGAAAAAGCACCTGCTTCGACATGCTCAATGGCCAGAACCTTCCCGACAGCGGCCGGATCAATCTTCTGGGCGAAGATACCGTTGGGCAAAAGCCACGCGCGATCTGGCGGCTGGGCGTCGGCCGCACCTTCCAGATCACGGCGACATTCCCGACCATGACGGTGCGCGAGAACGTGCAGGTCGCGCTGGTGTCGCATGGCAGGCAACTGTTCAATCTCTGGGCCTCGACCAGGGAATTCGCGCGCAGCGAAGCCAGTCGCCTGCTGGATCTCGTTGGTATGGGCGCCTATGCCGAGCGCCCCTGTGGCGAGTTAGCCTATGGCGATCTCAAGCGGCTGGAACTTGCGGTTGCGCTGGCCAACCAGCCAAAATTGCTGCTGATGGACGAGCCGACCGCCGGCATGGCGCCGCGCGAGCGCATCGAACTGATGCGGCTCACCGCGGGCATCGCCCGGGAGCATTCGATCGGGGTGCTCTTCACCGAACATGATATGGACGTTGTGTTCGAACATGCCGATCGTATTCTGGTGCTCAATCGCGGCAGCCTGATTGCCGAGGGCACGCCGGAAGAGGTTCGCGGGAACCCGCAGGTACGCGCCATCTATCTCGGCGAGGGCCTGATCTACGATGCGCGCCACCGCGAGGGAGCGGGCGCATGAAGCTCTCGGTTCAGGACCTCAATAGTTATTATGGCCCGGCGCACATTCTGTTCGATATCGCGCTTGAAGTCGGCGAAGGCGAGGTGGTCGCGTTGCTCGGGCGCAACGGCGCCGGCAAGTCGACCACCTTTCGCTCCATCGTCGGCCTGGTCGAAAACCGCTCCGGCCGCATCGTATTCGAAGGCAAGGATGTCTCGGCCGAGCCGACGCATGCGATCGTGCGTGGTGGGCTCGGCTACGTGCCGGAGGAGCGGCGAATCTTTACGGACCTGACGGTGGAAGAAAATCTCGAAGTCGGCCGTCAGCCGAAACGCCCCAATGCCCCGCACTGGACCCGCGAAAAACTGTTCACGCTGTTTCCGAACCTCGGCGAAATGCGGGGACGTCCGGGCGGGCGCATGAGCGGCGGCGAGCAGCAGATGCTGACGATTGCGCGGACGCTGATGGGAAATCCCTCGCTGGTGCTGCTCGATGAGCCATCGGAAGGGCTGTCGCCAAAGATCGTCGAACAGATGGTCGATGCCATACTCGCCATGAAAAAAGAAGGCGTCAGTATCGTCGTGTCCGAGCAAAATCTGCATTTCGCGCGACTGATCTCCGACCGCGCCTACATCATCGAGCGCGGCCGGATCTGCTTCGGCGGCACGATGGGTGAACTCGACGCGCGGCCGGATATCCGCGACGCGCATCTGTCGTTGTGACCGGAGACGGAAGGATTGGAAGCGCCATGGCCAGGAACGGTTCGCCGAAACGCAGCCCCAAGCCGCAAAAGCCGGCCTACATTCTGGACGAGCAGATCGGTTTCATCCTGCGCCAGGTATGGCAGCGCCACGCCACGATTTTCGCCCGCGAGATCGGCATCAACCTGACCTCGGCGCAATGGGCGGCGCTTTCAAAACTCGCCGAGACCGGGCCGTGTTCGCAGAATCAGCTCGGGCGGCTGACGGCGATGGATGTCGCCACCATCAAGGGCGTCATCGATCGCCTCACCGCGCGCGGGCTGACCGAGACCAGCCCCGATCCCGAGGACGGCCGCCGCCTGCTTGTGAGCCTCACGCGCGCAGGCCAGCAGCTGGTCGAAAAGGCCGCGCCAAACGCGGTCGCGATATCAAAGGAAACTTTGGCGCCGCTCGAGGCAAAGGAGCGGGAGATGCTGATGGCCTTGCTGAGCAAGCTGCGCTGATCGACCAGTTCTATCTGATCGTGATCGTGATCTTTTCTGATACGACAGGAGGGTTGAACGGATAGTGGCCAGCGTCGCCCAGCACGAGTTGAAGCGTGTGTTTACCGGGTGGAAGTTCGATCCGGGCTTCGGTCTGCCCGGCTCCAAAATGAAGATGCGCCTTGTCTTGCGGGATCGGCTCGTTGAGGTTGAGTGGCTCGTTCACATCGATCAGCAAATGGTGATGGCCACTGTTTGGATAACTGTCGCCGGCGTGCGTTACGCCCATGTTGCGCAGACCGAAGCGGCACCAAAATCCGCCTTTGATGACAGCGCCGTTCTGCGGCCAGACGAAATAGAGAAGTGCCTCCTTTGCTGCGGGCTTTCCTTGAGCCCACGCCGCAAATGGAAGGCAAGTAAAGGCCAAGGACAGCGCGATCAGCCGGACCAGGTTCATGACGCGTCCTCTCTCAACGCTCTTTAGGGGGAAAGTGCGACGCGCAATCCGTGCGTGGGATATCGCACATTGGTGTCGTAGCTATCGCGATTGGAGGGCCGGACATACCGCGCATCACTTCTCCACGACCCGGAACGGATGACGTGCGAGCTGCATTCTCTCTCAGCCCATGCCGAACCGTCTGTCGGGGCACCCTGATAATTCTTGTGCCAGCAGTCCTCAACCCACTGATCGACGCCACCGCCCATATCGTACAGCCCGAATGGATTTGGCTTGAAGCCGCCGACCTTAGCCGGTTGCTCGATGCTTGCGATGTCGATGCAATTTCTACAATTGACCATGCCGGGTTGAAGCTGGTCCCCCCACCAATACTTGGTCTGGCTGCCTGCGCGCGCCGCATATTCCCATTCAGCTTCGGTCGGGAGCCGATAGGGCTTCCGGGTGGTTTCGGCCAGCCAGGCGACGTATTGCTTGGCATCGGTCCAGCTTACATTGGTAACGGGCGCGTCATCTTTTCCGGTCGCCGTGAACGAGCATGCCTTTGCGGCAGCGCATGCGTTCCATTCCTGCACGGAAACAGGGAATTTGCCCATCGCAAAGGGCTTGATCGTTACCTGATGAACCGGCTTTTCCGAAACGTCTTCATTGCTACCCATTGCGAAACTTCCGCCTCGAAGCGGGATTGTCTCGGGCTCTCGAACCGACGGAGCCGGCTGCGTGGTCGGCTGGGTCACTGGTGCCGCCGGAGACGCGGACTGCGGTAGCGGCGCTGCCGGTTTCGCTGCGGAAGGTGTTTCGGGCTGAGACTGCGGCGCTGCTTGCTTTGCGGCGGGCGGCGGCAATGCCGGCGCCTTCGGCACTTCCGCCGGCGACGAAACGGGGGCCGAAGCGTGATCAGCCAATTTGCTGCGCGATTGCAAGAGTACGTACCAGAGAATGCCGCCGGCAATCACCAAAAGTGTCAGGCTTAGGAAGAAGATCAGAACGTTCTCGCGTCGCTTCCGACTTTGGTGAAGGGCGGAGGGGTCGGGAAGCACGCGGTAGACCCTCACCGGATCGGTGATGTTCTTGACCTTGCGATCACCGAGCGATTCGTACCCGCAAACCAGCTTATGTTTGATCTGTTCGTAAATGCCGCCGGAAATATAAACCTGGCCAGGATCGGCAATGCCTTCGAGCCGTGTAGCAATATTGACGCCGTCGCCGTAAACGTCGTCTGTTTCGATGATGACGTCGCCAAGGTTGACGCCAATTCGATACTCGATCCAATGGTGCTTCGGCAGCGATGCGTTGCGACCAACCAGATTTTGCTGGATGACGATGCTGCACCGGACGGCTTCGACGGGACTATCGAAAATCGCGATAAAGCCGTCGCCAGTTGTTTTAACAAGCTTCCCGTGGTGCTCTATGATGCTGGGTTCTATGAGATCGCGTTCGATCCGCTTGACGCGAGCGTGTGTCCCTTCTTCATCGATTTGCATCAGGCGGCTGTAGCCGGAGATATCGCCTGCAACGATCGCAGCGAGACGGCGCGGTATCGGCTCGCGCGGCGGCTCGCCAGTTCGGCCCGACTTGATGTCGCGAATTTCGGCCATGGCTTAGATGGATTTCCTTGAACTGCCGCAAATTACAGCATTAAGCAAACAATCCCTTCCAGCTTCGATAGCGTATCATAATGCCGGTCGGCGGCAAGCAGCCATCGCGCGAGTTCCGCGCTAGTCGGCGAGGCTGAACGCGAGTGCAATGGCTCCCACCAGAATGAGGCTGACCGCCCAAGCGCCGTCCAGATTGAACCAGCTTCGCGATATGAACTTCAGACCAAGATAGCGGTAAACCAGCCATGCTAGACATCCGCCGGCGACGATCATCGCGGTGGTGTGGACGACGGCGACCAGCACGGCCGTACCAAGGTTGGCATTCATGAGCGTCGCCGCTGCCTGGTGCCCCTTGCCGAGGTCGTCTTCCCGGCAGAGCCCGAGATAGATCGGCACGAGCATCAGTCCGGCGCCATGCGCGATAGCCACGGCGAAGGACCAAACGCCCAATTGCATCGGAGGTATTCGCGCCAAGCTCCTTGGATGGCGTCGGTCTATAAGCCGGAAAATACCGAACCCGGTGACCAGGAGGCTGGCGCCGATCTGTAACTGGCGCTGCCATTCGACGAGAGTGACCAGCAGCGCGAAGGGAAGGAGCACGAGGAGCATCGCCAGCAGGTGGCCGGCGGTGAGCGGCCAAAGCGCGGCGACGAGGGCACGCGAACTCCTTTCCATCAATCCGGCCGAAACCGCGAGCGGCCACCCCATTCCAGGGTTTACCCCGTGATAGAGGCCGCTGGCGACCACTGCCAGCCAGAGCCAGGCGGTTGTCCAATCAACTCCGCTCAAATTCAAACCGATGGATAGCAGAAGGAATCCGTCGAACAGTCGCCGCCGTCGAGCCGGATCTGATGCGCCCGGTATCCGTCGGGGAAGCTGACCCAGTAGTCCTTTGCCAACTCGAGCCCACCGCCTGGGCTCGCATCGGCCATCACCTCGGCGCCCGGCATTCCCTGGGGATAGAATTGGTCG
>JBJMTR010000187.1:0-11365 GCA_045811565.1 Bradyrhizobium sp. | reverse complement strand
GTGAGGTCGACTGCTACGCGATATCTACTGACGTTCGGCCGCGAACAATCTGACACTTTCAGTGAGGCCCTTTAGCGGATGGCAACCTTCGTCATGAAACCTGATGTTTGATCCTGCCACGAGATCACGGACCGTATTCGACACCAGAACCTGCCCGGGCTTGGCCATCGTTGCGACACGCGACGCAATGTGGACCGCGATGCCGCTCAGATCATCTTCGGCCATTTCGACCTCGCCGGTGTGAAGGCCGGCTCTCACCTGCAAGCCGAGAGCTTGAACGCCTTCATTGATCGCCAGAGCGCACCGGATTGATCGAGCCGGCCCATCAAAGGTTGCCAAAAAGCCATCTCCCAAGGTCCTCACCTCATGCTCTCGATGTCGCAAAATCTCCTGCCGCACAAGCGCGTTGTGCCGATCAAGCACGTCGTGCCACGCGCGATCTCCGATCGTCTCGGCACGCTTCGTTGAGTTTACAATGTCAGTGAACAGGACGGTGGCGAGCACGCGATCGGATTCAACTGCCGAGCGCGATCCCGTCAGGAACTCTTCGACCTCGCCCAGCACCCGTTCGGTCTCGCCGGTCCACAACAGGTGATCGCTGCCGGGCAATTCGACATATTTTGCGCATGGGATTTGCCGGGCCATGAACCGTCCGGCTTCAACATTGACCCGAACGTCCCCTTGTCGATGAATAATGAGCGTCGGTACTCGGATCGACGGGAGAATTGGACGAACATCGATTTCGCTGTTCATTCGCATAAGCGCGACGACGGCCGAAGGACTTGCCCCAAGACGCTCAAAACGTGCCCAGGATAGCTTGAACGTCTCATCCGATGCCACGCTGGGCGCGAACAAACCGAGGCTCTCGCCAGTTCCCCAACCTTTTTCCATGCGCTCCAGAGCGGCTTCGATCCTGTCCGGCGGCAAGACCCACGAGCGGAAGTGGCCATAGGCGCCATACAACACCAACGCTCGGATACGCTCTGGATAGGTGGCGGCGAACAAGACCGACATCGCGCCACCTTCCGAGATGCCGAACAGGGCAGCCTGTTGCGAGCCGACGGCATCCATGACCGCGCGAACATCGTCCATGCGCTCCTCTAGCGTTGGCACACCAACCGTCCTGTCGGACAATCCGGTGCCGCGCTTGTCGAACATAATTAGCCGGGAGAAGGCAGCCAGGCGGGTCCAAACCCGCGCACGATAAGGCTCCTCCCAAGCGGCATCGAGGTTCGAAATGAAACCGGGGACGAAGACGAGGTCGAAAGGTCCTTCACCGATAACCTGGTAGGCGATGCGAACATCACCACTCCTGGCGTAGTGGGTTTTCGGAACCATCGCACGTCACTCCACGCAGGTGGCGCGATTGACTTTGTCGAGTTTACTCGACATTCCCCGAGACGAGCAGGGATGACTGCGAAGTTAGCAGTTTGCTGCAGTACGCGGAAGCCAAAAACCCGCGCCTACCCGGACTGAGTGTCGCGAGCGGTAAATCCGCGCGCCTCGCGGGTGCTCGTGAATACCGTATCCATAAAGGAAGGCCAGAAGCGGACCAGTGCGGGCAGTTACGAAGTCACCGCCTGCTTCGCTTCCGCATATTTGTGCGACAGCCATGATGAAAGCGTCGCGGGCACAAAGCCGACCAGCCCATACAGGATGAACTGCACCGCACCCGAATCCGGCCCGCGCGAGCCGTACAGCAATTCAGCCGCGAAAAACCCGAGCGCGCCGACGATCAGCATCCGAAGCACGGGACGGATCTTCGGCATATGAAAGAGAATGTCATCCACAGCCCCTAACATCAGCGACGGCACGATGCCGAACAGATAGGCGTATTGCAGCGTCTTGGCGAAAACGACGAACAGCTTTGCGACTTCCTTGGCGTTGGTCTCGGCCCAGTAGCCGGACTGATAGCTGGTCGCGAACAGCAGCAGGAAACCGCCGATGAACGGGCCGAGTGCTGCGAAGATCAGATAGCGTTTCATGCCGTGCTCTCGACAAGCGGAGGATCGGATGCGGCTTTGGTCTTAGATGGTTTTGGGAAAATTTCGACAGGCTTCCCGGCAGTTTCGATTTGTTGTCTCTGCCTCTATTCCCCCCACGCCGCGAACGCGTCGTTGAACGCGCGTTCGCCGGGCGCGCCTTTCTCGACGGCGATGATGGCGCGGCGCTGGTTGGCATAGACCAAGGGGACGTCGAACCAGGAGCGCTCCTTCAGGAGCTGCAGGTTGCGCGCGCGGTCGGCGTCGACGTTCGAGAGCCCGACCAGGAAGAAGCCGTCGGTGACTTTTACCGCGAGGCCCGCGAGCGGGGTGCCGCGGGCCTGCTCGTTGGACTTCATCAGGATGCCCGGCACGTTGCCGACGCCGCCACCGGAAAAATCCTGCGGCAGGATGAAGGTCAATTCCGCGGTGTGGCTCGCCGGCAGCGAGGAATCGGTGTTGCGGCGGAACGACATCGTCATCTTGAACTTGCGGTCGGGGATTTCGATGTCGGCGCGCACGGCGACGTCGGGCTTCTGGTTGCCGGATGCCTTGATCGGTTCGGTGCGCCAGATCACCGATCCCACATATTGCTTGCCCTTGGGATCGGACGGATCCTCGTCATACAGCACCACGCGCTGCGCGACTGGCGCGACCTGGTCCGACGGCTGGCCGACGCGATCGGGGATCTTTGGCTTGGTCGCCGGCGCGGAAGCATCCTTCGGCGCTTCGACCGTTGATGGCTGCGACTTGAACAGGCCGCTCACCGTGGTGACGACCGACTTGCCCCACAGGATTCCAGCGCCGACCAGGATCAAGACGATGCCGATCGCGAACGCGCTCTTGAACGGAAACGCCGTAGCGATGCGCGGGCGCTTCTTCGGCTCGCCATTACCGGCCTGCCCGACCCGCGAGCGCGGCGGCGGCATCTGCGGGGCTTGCTGCGCGTAACGCTCGGCCTCTTCAGCCGACTCGTCATAGGAATAGAGCGCGTCCGGATCGGCGCCGCGGTTTTCCATGCTCGGCTCGAGCCGATCGAATTCCGGCGAGGGCGACGGCACGTTGGCGTAGGTTTTTCGCGCATTGCGGCTGGCTTGCGCTGCGGCGCGGCCGAGATCGTCGGCGTCGGCCGCGATGTCGCGGAAGCCGCGCATGCCCGGCGCCGGCGAAGCCGGCGGCGGCGCATTCTCCGGGCCGCGGCGCGGGGCGCCCGCGCGTTCACGGGTTGGCGGCAATTGTGGATCCGGCGTCGGCGCTTGCGGCTGCGGACGCGACGGCGCGGGTGCATCAGGGCGCAGATTGCGCGGCGGCGATGAAGGACGCGGACGCGCTGGGGCCGGCGGTGCGGCTGCACCGGCCGAGGGCGTGGAGTCCTGTGGGCGCGCATTGGCGCGGCGGAAGGCATCGCCGCTGCGCGAACCGCCGCCCGGCCGCGAAGCTTCGCGGGCGCGCTGGGCTGCTTCGGATTCCACCTTGCGCACCGCCTCTTCCAGCGACAACCGTTCGCGGGTGATCTCGGATTCGCTCAATGGAGGCTGCACGCTGCGGAGTTGCTGAATCAGCGCCCCCCTTGCCCGCTCGTAAAGCGCGCGGCGGCTTTCGCCGGGGGCACTGGGATCCAGTCCGGCAATGGCGCGGGCAATGAGCGGGTAGTAATCAGCCATATCGACTCAATATTGCGGGACTCGCGGTAACATCCCGTTAGGCCTCAAACGGATTCTGTACCAGTATAGTATCCTCGCGTTCGGGGCTGGTGGAAAGCAGGGCAACTGGACAGCCCACTAGTTCCTCTACCCGGCGAACATATTTAATGGCCTGGGCCGGCAAGTCCGCCCATGAGCGGGCATTGGCGGTCGGCTGTTTCCAGCCCTCGATGGTCTCGTAGATCGGCTCGACCCGCGCCTGGGCGCCCTCACCCGCCGGCAGATGGTCGATTTCCTTGCCGTCCAGCATGTAGCCGGTACAGACCTTGATGGTATCGAAGCCGTCCAGGATATCGAGTTTGGTAAGCGCCAGTCCCGTGATGCCGCAGGTCCGCACGGTCTGCCGCACCAGCATGGCGTCGAACCAGCCACAGCGCCGCTTGCGCCCGGTGTTGACACCGAATTCCCTGCCGCGGCGGCCGATCTCTTCACCTATCTCGTTGTTCAATTCGGTCGGGAACGGCCCCTGGCCGACCCGCGTCGTATAGGCTTTGCAGATGCCCAGCACATAGCCGACCGCGCCCGGGCCCATGCCGGTTCCGGTGGCCGCCTGCGCCGCGACCGTGTTGGACGAGGTGACGTAAGGATAGGTGCCGTGATCGACATCCAGCAGCGCGCCCTGCGCGCCCTCGAACAGGATGCGCTTGCCCTCGCGCCGCTTGACATCGAGCAGCCGCCATACAGTCTCGGCGTAGGGCAAAAGCTTCGGCGCCAACGCGGTGAGTTCCTTCAAAATACCGCCGCCGTCGATCTCCTCCAGATTAAGTCCGCGGCGCAGCGCATTGTGGTGCGCCAAAAGGCGATCGATCTTGTGCGGCAGCGTGTCGAGATCGGCGAGGTCCATCAGGCGTATGGCGCGGCGGCCGACCTTGTCCTCATAGGCAGGTCCGATACCGCGGCGGGTGGTTCCAATCGCGGTAACCGCGTTCGAGGATTCGCGCAAGGCATCGAGCTCGCGATGCAGCGGCAGGATCAGCGTGACATTTTCGGCAATGCGCAAGTTTTCCGGGCTGATGGCGACGCCCTGGCCCTTCAGCTTTGCAACCTCCTCAAGGAAGGCCTGGGGATCGAACACCACGCCATTGCCGATCACCGCCAATTTCGAAGGCCGCAGCACGCCAGAGGGCAATAGCGCCAGCTTATAGGTCTCGCCGTTGATGACGAGGGTATGGCCGGCATTGTGGCCGCCCTGGAAGCGCACGACGATGTCGGCTTGTTCCGACAACCAGTCGACGATCTTGCCCTTCCCTTCGTCGCCCCACTGGGCGCCGACGACGACAACATTGGCCATTTCAAACGTGTTCCTTGCAACTCTAGAGCTTCGGTAATGAACGCGCGGAAAGGGTCTCCTCTTTCCGGATCATCTTACTTTATCGAGCAAGATCTTTCGGAGAACCGGTATCCACGTTGCGGTAACGCGGCCGTCCGGGTCCGGATCGTGCTCAGCCCAGCCGGAATCGCGGCCGGGGCCGCCCGCATGCGAGGCTCACAATCGGATAAAGGAAGCGGGTGATCTAGGCAAGCAAGAACCGGCCATCTGAGCCTTTTGGATGATCTCCAACTCATTGATATCCCCTGAAAATTCGCGGCGGCGCCAGGGCGGCGCACCGGCACGGAGCGGCCGACCAAGGATGTTCAAAAGTACACGTGCGACACAGGCGCTGGAAAAGCTCGGCGTGAGGTTCACGCTGCATACCTACGACTACGATTCCGGCGCCGAACGGATCGGGCTGCAGGCAGCCGAGGCGCTCGGCGTCGCGCCGGAGAGAATGCTGAAAACGCTGATGGCCGAGGTCGACGGCAAGCCGGTCTGCGTCGTGGTGTCGTCCGACTGCGAGGTCAGCATGAAGAAGCTCGCGGCTGCGTTCGGCGGCAAGTCCGCAAAGATGATGCGCCCAGCCGATGCCGAACGGCTCACCGGCTATCATGTCGGCGGCATCAGTCCGTTCGGGCAGAAAAGGCGCGCCCCCGTCGCAATCGAGGAGACGGCGCTTGAATTGCCAAGCGTGTTCGTCAATGGCGGCCAACGCGGCTTGCAGATCGAGCTCGATCCCAACGACGTAGTGAAAGCCGCGGGCGCGATTCCGCGTGGGCTGATCGGTTGAAACCTACGGTTAGAGCCTGTTTCCATTGTGATTGAACCGGAACGGGGCGCTGCTTTGTCGTTTTGACGTTTTCTTCACGCCAACGGTGCCCGCTCCAAGTTCGACCGCATGCTTCGCCCGAAAACGCTATGGTCAGGTTGCGCCTGCATCGGGCTCGCGCATGGTCGCGATGCATCTGCGCCATTGATGGAGGGCCAAAATCCGTGTCTGTGACGCGGGCCGGGCGAACATTCCGGCCTGGCTGGACCGCCGGGCGGGCTGCGGCGCCATGAACCGGGCCTTTTGAATGTCTGCTTCCGACTCGACCCCAAATGGCGCCTCGCACAGCTGGATCGCCAATCAGCCTTACCTTTTGCTCAGCATCACCGCGCTGTGCTGGGCCGGCAACGCCATCGTCGGCCGCCTCGCCGCCGGACATATTCCCCCGGTCACGCTGTCATTCCTGCGCTGGGCGCTCGCGTTCCTTGTAATTCTTCCCTTCGCCTGGAAGCATCTGCTTCGTGACTGGGGCGCGATTCGCGCAAAACTCGGCATCATGATCGTGCTCTCCGTCACCGGGATCGGCGCCTTCAACACCCTGCAATACTGGGCGCTCGAACATACCCAGGCGCTGAACACTCTGCTGCTGCAGTCGGCCGGGCCGCTGGTCGTCGCGATATGGTCGCTGATCCTGCTCGGCGTGCGGTTGACGCCGGCGCAGGCCTTCGGGGTCTCGCTGTCGCTCGCCGGCGTGCTGATGATCCTGCTGCATGGCGATCTGACCGCGCTTTCGAACATCGAGTTCAACAAGGGCGATCTGATCTTCACCGTGGCGCTGGTGATCTTCGGGCTTTATTCGGTGCTGTCGTTGAAACGCCCCGGCATTCACGGCCTGTCCTTTGTCGCCTTCACTTTCGGCTGCGGCGCGGCCTGCCTGATTCCGCTGTTCATCTGGGAACTGATGGCGCGTCCGGTGATGCAGATCAACGTCAACAATCTGCTGTCGCTGTTTTATGTCGCGGTCTTTCCCTCCACGCTGGCCTACCTCTGCTTCAACCGGGGTGTGCAATTGATCGGCGCCAACCGTGCGGCTGCATTCTTTCACGTGGTGCCGGCGTTCGGAACCATCATGTCGATCGTCTTTATCGGCGAACATCCGCAAACTTTCCACTTCATCGGCTTTGCGCTGGTGCTGACCGGCGTCTTTGTGGCGTCGCGGAAGCCGAAGGACAGCTAGCCAAGCGGGGTGAGGAGAACCAAGGCGGCGGTGACTAACGACGGCAAATCCGCTATCTCTTGGGTCAGCTTCGCAAAAGGTCCTTAGATGGCACGCGCCAGCAATTTGATGGTGGGAACGTTGACGCTGGCATTGATTGCCGGGTCGTTCGGCGGCTGGCTCGGTTACCAGAAATTCACCGGCATCAATCAGCGCACGCCGTTCCGGGTGATCTTCGAGGGTTCCGCCTCCGGCCTGCGCAAGGGCGGCAGCGTCAATTTCGCGGGTGTCCGGGTCGGCGAAGTGGTGTCGCTGAAGCTCGACCATCATCGCGTAATCGCGATGACGTGGATCGACAGCAATACGCCGATACGGAAGGACACCCAGATCGGGCTCGAATTCCAGGGACTGACTGGCATCGCCGCGATATCATTCACAGGCGGTACTGATGAGGCACCGCCTCCGCCTTTGGGTGCGGACGGCATTCCGGAGTTGACCGCCGATCCGGAGGGAACGCTGGGCCTGCAGCAGAAGATCCGCGTGGCGCTACGCAATGTCGACAAGGTCATCACCGATAATGAAGGCGCGGTGAAGGATACGATGCGGAATTTCGAAACGTTTACCGCGTCGCTTTCCGGCAATGGCGAGCGGATCACGAGCATCATCAGTGCCGCCGAGTCCGACGTCAGCGCCATCGATGATGGCATGACCAAGACGGAGAATTTCCTGAAAAGCCTTGGCAGCGACAAGTATGGCGGCGAGCTGCTGCCGACCATCGTCTCGCTGCGCGAGCTGATCGAGAGCTTTGAAAAGAAATCCACCGCGCTGATGACCGACACACGAAAAATGCTCGGCGAGGTCAGCCAGTCCGTCCACAAGGCAGACCAGAAATTTGGCGGAACCGGCAGCAGGCGCTAGTTTGCGTTCCATTAAACAACAGCAACAAAGACCGGACGCCCGACGTGCACGACAAGACCTTACCGCAAATCCCTCCGCCCGCCACCGTGGCTCGCGCCAAACCCGCCGTGCCTCGCGCGCTGCGCCGCTACCTCTCGCTCGTTGATTTCGAGCCGACCGCGCGGCGTCGCCTGCCCGCGGTGATCAACTGACTCACGCATAGCGCGCCGCTCCCATGCACACCGCCGTCACCGCAAGCAGCACGGCTGCGATGCGCTGCACGGTGGCGAGGCGCGAGCGGACGTCGCGCCTACCCGACCTTGAACTTGCTGTAGGCTTCACTCGTCGCAATGATCACGTGCTCCGCGCAACCGGCGCGGCGATGCGGGTCGCAACGATTTTCGTACTCCGCCGATGTCATCATGTCGATGAACGCGGCCAGCGAGGGGTAATATACCAGCGCGAGATAGTCCCATTGATTCCCGTCCGGACTGCCGAGCGCGACCGCCTTGGCGTCGCCGGTCCACAACAGCGTGCCGCCGCGCGCCTTGATCATCGGTACGGTCAACGCGCTGTAGCGCAGATAGGCATCCCAACCGCTGCCATTGCCGTCGAGCGAGCGTTCGCGAAACCGCATCAGGTTCACCATCACGACCGGCTCCGCTTGCTTGAGCTGCTTGAGGCCTTCGATGTTCAACAGGTCCACGGCCATTAGTTTCTCCCGACGATTTGGCACATTGTAGCATTGCAGGCGGAGGGCTTGTCGCGCGCGAAAAATCCGGCACAACTCGGCGCAAGACAATGAAAAATCCCGCACCAGCGCCGCCCGCCCTCGATCCGGTCCGGCGGCTCAGCAATCAACCTTATCTGCTGCTCAGCCTGACCGGATTGTTCTGGGCCGGCAATATTGTGCTGGCGCGCCACGTCGGCGACCACGTGCCGCCGATCACGCTGACCACCATCCGCTGGTTCGGCGTCTTTGTGATCCTGCTGCCGTTCGCCTGGCCGCATTTAAGGCGCGACTGGCCGGCGCTGCGCGCCCATTTGCCGCTAATGGTGCTGCTGTCGGCGATCGGATTTGCCTTCAACAACGCAATTTCCTACTGGGCCCTGCAATATACCCAGGCGCTGAACGCGCTGCTGATCCAGTCGTCGGGGCCGCTGTTCGTGGCGCTGTGGTCGCTGGTGCTGTTCGGGGTGCGGCTGACCGCGGCGCAGTTCGCCGGCATCACCATCTCGCTTTTGGGCGTTCTGACCATCGTCCTGCGCGGCGATTTGGGCGCGCTGGCTTCCATCGCCTTCAACAAGGGCGATGTGATGTTCGCCGCCTCGCTTCTGTCGTTCGGGCTCTATTCGGCGCTGATACCGCGCCGGCCGGTGACCCATCAACTGTCGCTGATCTCCTTCACCACCTTCTGCGGCGCGCTATTACTGCTGCCGTTCTCGCTATGGGAATTTTCCACCGGCGCGACATTGAAATTCGATCTCCTGACGTTTGCGACGCTGGTCTATGTCCTCATCTTCCCCTCGACGTTGGCCTATCTGTTCTTCAACCGTGGCGTCGCGTTGATCGGACCGAACCGCGCCGCGCCGTTCTTTCATTTGGTGCCGGTGTTCGGCTCGGCGATGGCGATCCTGCTGCTCGGCGAGCAGTTGCGGCCGTTTCACCTCATAGGCTATGCACTGGTGCTGGCGGGCGTCGTGATCGCGTCGCGACAGGCCGCAGCCAAGGGGTGAATGCGGCGTTGTAACGCTTTCGCTTTCACCAATGGCGGACTAACTTGCCCGCCAACAACATGACCACACTCGGGGGAAATAACGGCATGATCGCATCATTGAAACGATATTGGCGCCTGCTGGCGGCAGTGCCCGCGATGTTGGCGCTAATATCCGGCGCGGGCCTTGCCCAAAACTACCCGACCCGCAACATCACGCTGGTGCTGCCGTTCGCAGCCGGCAGCGGTACCGACACCACGACGCGGATCATTTCGCAGCATCTTTCCGCCGCGCTCGGGGTGGGGATCGTCATCGACAACAAGCCGGGCGCCAACGGCATGATCGCCGCGACCTATGTCGCGCGCGCAGCGCCCGACGGCTATACGCTGTTCGTCACCACCAACACCACGCATTCGGCCAATCCGTATCTGCTCAAGAACCTGACCTACGATCCGGTCAAGGATTTCACGCCGATCGCGCGGACCGGCGACCTTCCGTTCATGCTCGTCGTCCACCCCGACGTGCCCGCGAAAACCCTCGGCGAACTCGTCGCCTACGCCAAGGCCAATCCCGGAAAATTGACCTATGCCAGCGGCTCTTCGTCGGCGATCGTATCCGGCGCGACCTTTGCGCATAATGCCGGCATCGACCTGCTGCACGTGCCGTACAAGAGCTCGCCGCCGGCGCTGAACGACGTGATCGGCGGGCGCATCACCATGATGTTCATCGACGTGCTGACCGGGCTGCCCCATGTAAATGGCGGCGCGCTGCGCGCGCTGGCGGTCACCACCAAGGACCGCTCGCCGCTCGTGCCGAACCTGCCGTCGATGCAGGAAGCCGGCGTGCCGGATTTCGACATCACGTCATGGCAGGGTTATTTCGGCCCCGCCGGCCTGCCAAAGGAGATCGTGACAAAACTCAACGCCGAAATCCGCAAGATCGTGGAGAAGCCCGAGATTAAGGCGCAGCTTGCGACCCTCGGCATGGACGCGTTCTCCGGCACGCCGGAACAGCTCGCCACCTTCGTCGGCGAACAGCTCGTGCTGTGGGACAAACTGATCAAGAACGCAGGAATCGAAAAGCAGTGAGCCGTGGCTGGGTCGCGCGCGCCCCCCGCGGATGCGACTGGCGGGTTGATTCCCGCCACACTAATGTGAGACCCTTTGGTGCTTGTTACGGAGCCTCTCCGCAGTCTCCGGGCAGCGGCGGCTTGTCGCGGCCACAACCAACACCGAGCAATCAAATCGGGAGCAGGAAATGTCCAAGTTCAAGGTGGTGACGCCGAAGGGCGCGAGTTTCACGGTGGCCGGCGGCGGTTACGACTATGAAAAGGAGGCGCTCGATCCGATCGGCGCCGAGATCGTCGAGGCGCCGGCCAATGAGGCGGAATTTATCGCGGCTGCCAAGAGCGCCGACGCCATCTATGCCAAGGGCATGCCGATCACCAAGACGATCATCGACGCGCTGGAGAACTGCAAGGTGATCACGCTCGGCAGCGTTGGCGTCGACAGCGTGGACGTCAAGGCCGCCACCGCGCGCGGCATTCCCGTCACCAACATCCCCGATACCTTCATCGAGGAAGTCGCCGACCACGCCATGATGCTGCTGCTGGCAGGCTTCCGCCGCCTGGTGGAGCAGGACAAAATGGTCCGCACCGGCCGCTGGTCGGAGGGACGCCCTGCTCTCCTGAAGATTCCGCGGTTGATGGGACAGACGCTCGGCTTTATCTCGTTCGGCCGGGTGGCGCGCGCGGTGGCGAAGCGCGCC
>JBJMTR010000186.1:0-9686 GCA_045811565.1 Bradyrhizobium sp. | reverse complement strand
GTCATCCTCCTGATGACGCCGGCGGCCCTGCACCGGCTCTCCTTCGACGGCGAGGATTCCGAAAGCTTTCTCCGCGCAGCGTCGGCCTTCGTAATCACCGCACCGCTTTTTCTGGCGGCCGGTATAGCGGCGGAAAGCTACGTCGTGCTCGGCAAGATCACTGAGGACAAGCCCGTCGCCGCAGCTTATGCGGCGACGAGCTTCGCCGTGTTGATCGGCTTGTGGTACGCGCTGCCATTGATCATGCGATGGACAGGCGTCGGTCAGAAGGCGTGATCCGCCCTACTCCGCAGCATTCTCGATTACTTCCGTCGCCCTGGGCTATTTCGAGGATTTCGCGACTACATCGCTTCAAGCCGCGCATTCACCTGGGCGGCGTTTCGGCTTTTGATGGCGATCCAACTGGCCCGGTGGTCGACTTCGGCGGAGCCGCCGGCGAACCATTGGGGTTTCCTGTTTGTCCCGACGACATACCAGTCGTCGCGCCTTCATGAATTCCATCACGCATTCCGTCCGGCTTGGCCGGATCGGACGCAGTGGCGGCCGGATTGCCGGTCGTGCCGTTCTTGGCGCCCGCCTGGCCCTGGCCCGATTGGGCGAGCGCGCTAGAGCTCACAAGCGCCAGCGCAGCAATCAGCAACAACTTCTTCATGACTTTCTCCATGTCGAATTGGCGTCAACTACGGCCTGTTGGCAGCGTTCCATCGGCGCGACGGTCGCTCGCTATCCGTTGCACGGGAACAATGGCGACCCGCCGGAGGTTTGTAGTCACAAAAGGAAGGGCTGATGGCACATTATCGGGTGCAGCCGACCCGGGCTGATATTGGAATCGCGAATGCCGTTTCGGAATATACCAGCCCGGAAATCGAAACCGCTGCGCAGGCGCTCAGCTGGGGCGCCGACGAACACGTGCTTTGCGCGCTTGCTGCCGGCTGGTGGCTCTACTGCCGAAACAGGGACCGGCGCGCTCGCCGCGACAGCAATCATATCCTGCTGACGATCGTCACCGCGACCATCATTCCCCACCTATTGAAAACCATCTTTGATCAGGAGCGGCCCGATCGCCTGACCGTCCGCGGCCATCTTCACGGCGCGCCATTCTCCGGCAACCGTTGCGATGCGTTTCCCTCCGGCCATGCCGTCCATGTCGGCGCGATAGCCTCTGCCGCCACCGTGCTCGCGCCGGCAAAACGCAACCTGGTCTGGTCTATCGGCGCTGGATTGGTGCTGACGCGGGTTGTCCTGCTCGCGCATTGGATGAGCGATGTTGTGACTGGCCTTGCAGTCGGCGTCCTGACAGAACGATTGCTGAGATTCTGGACCGGTTACGGATCAGATCGTCAAGTATCGCGGCGAGCCGGGCACTGCAGCGCAAAGCCGTGATAGCGATTAAGGCCCTATGCTTCAGACAACTGCGTCGTCGGCGCATCCTTCAGGCTGCACTCGATCAAGGCACCTTCAATCGTGAATTTCGAAAACGGCGACAACGGCGTCGAGATCTGCAGCGCCGCGAAGAATTGCGAATCGCCGGGACTTTTCAGGAGAAAACGGATATGGCCGGCAGACAGCGCGTCCTTCGACAGCCAGACCACGCCGGAAAAAAGCGCCACCAATATCTGGGCATATTCGCTGGTGCCCGCCAAGCCCAGCTCGTAAGCCGGAGAGACATTGACGAAGCGCGCACGCAGCATCGGCGTTTGATATTTGCTCATCAACATGCGCCTTATCTGGCAGACGGCATGAAACCGCTCACCATCCGTGAGGCAATAGAGACCTGGGTTGTCAGCTTCCTTGGTGGCCAGGCTCTCGAAGGCCGCGATGCCGCCAAAGCTGGCAAAATCCTCGCCGGCGCTGTCGGCATCCTTCTTCCATTGGGCCCTGATTGACCGCCAGGCTCGGTCCGGGTCTTTCATCGGCAGAAGGCGCATGATTAACCGGTGTTTAACGCGGAAAGTGATCACCTATATTTTACGGATGGGAGCTAAACGTTTGCTTACGGCGTGGTCAGGCGGGCAAACGTCGTGCCGAAAATCTCACCGCCTGAGCGGATGCGCCGGGCAAAACCCTAAATGAATGATTTCACGCAATCCGCTGCGACGGCGCTCTCGCTCATTGGCAGCCTCGATTCCGAAGTTGCCGGCATCGTGTCGCTATCGCTGCGCGTCAGCCTGTCGGCAAGCCTGATCGCGCTCGCGATCGGCGCCCCGATCGGGGCGCTGCTCGCCATCAGCCGGTTTCGCGGACGGCAAGCCGTCATTGTGCTGGTAAACGCCTTCCTCGGCTTGCCGCCGGTCGTGGCGGGGCTCGGGCTCTATCTCCTGCTCTCGCGCTCCGGGCCGCTCGGTTTTGCCGGACTGCTGTTCACGCCGACGGCGATGATCGCGGCTCAGGCGATCCTCGCTACCCCGATTGTGGTCGCATTGGTGCACCGCCCGACATCCGCGTTGTGGGCGGAATATGCCGATCTGGTCCGAACCGACGGGCTCTCCCGCTTTCGCAGCATGATGCTGCTGTTCTCGCTCGGGCGTGCGTCATTGCTGACCGCATTCCTGGCCGCGTTCGGCCGCGCCATCGCGGAGGTCGGCGCCATCCTTATCGTCGGCGGAAATATCCGCGGCTATACGCGCACCATGACCACGGCGATTGCGCTGGAAACCAGCAAGGGCGAACTGGCGCTCGCGCTTGGGCTGGGGCTTATTCTGCTGTCGCTCAGTGTGACCGTCAGTACGGTGGCCTTCCTGCTGGTCGGACGCGCCGGCGAAAAATAGCTGGTCGTGATCGCCAGGCCTTCATCGACTGGCTTGTCTCCGCCGGGAGGCAAAAAATCATTGCTGGGTACTCGGTCGGTGGCGGCAAAAGCGATTGTTATGGCGATTCGCTGAGCAATGAGCTTGTTTAGTTCCGCGCATTCGGCACAATCATGCCCTTCGTCATACCGTCTGCATCAATGTAACAATTCTGTCGCACAGCAAAATTAAACAGAAGCAACCGCTGAATCCGGAATTGCTTCTGATAGGGAGAGCCTAATGCGCCGCACAATCGTGTTGTTATCCGCAAGCCTGTTCACGCTCGCAGCGGGCGCGGCCTCGGCGCAAAACAACTCGCCTCGCAACCTGATCCTGTTCATCCCGGACGGCCTGCGCGGGCTGATCGTGACGCCGCAGACCGCGCCGGCGATGGCCGAGCTCCGGGACAAGGGCGTCAACTTCAAGAATTCGCATTCGCTTTTCCCAACCTTCACCATGGCCAACGGATCGGCGATGGCGAGCGGGCATTATCTCGGCGATACCGGCACGTTCAGCAACACCATCTACACCGGTTATCCCTCTGTGCCGGCCGGCGATACCGTCGTCCCCTTCATCGAAAACGACGCCGTGCTCGGAGATGTCGATGAGCATTTCAACGGCGACTATCTGAACGAAGAAACCATCCTGAAGATGGCGCGTGCGCAGGGGTTCAGCACTGCGGCGATCGGCAAGCTCGGCCCGACCTTGCTGTTCGACCATACCGATCGCGGCAAGAACACGATCGTGATCGACGATTCTACCGGTGGAAAAAATGGCGTTCCGCTGTCGGACGAAATGAAGGACGCGTTGAATAAGGCAAATCTGCCGCTCGCCACGCCACCGCGCGGCGAGAACGCCAAGGCCGGCGACGCCAAAACGCCCGGTACGACTGCGGCAAACGTCCAGCAACAAGCCTATATGGCCGACGTCGCCAGCAAGGTGGTGCTGCCGATGTTCAAGGCGCGCAACAAGCCGTTCATGCTGGTGTTCTGGTCGCGCGATCCCGACGGCAGCCAGCACAACAGCGGCGACAGCCTGAACACCATCACGCCGGGGATCAACGGTCCGACCTCGATGGCCGGCATCAAGAATGCCGACACCAATCTCGCGCAATTGCGCAAGGCGCTCGACGATCTCGGCCTCGCCGCCTCGACCAACATCATCGTGTCGTCCGATCATGGATTTTCCACGATCTCCAAGGAAAGCAAAACCAGCCCGTCGGCGAAGATTTCCTACGAGGACACACCGAAGGATTTCCTGCCCATGGGCTTCCTCGCGATCGATCTGGCCAAGGCACTGAACCTGCCGCTGTTCGATCCGAATAACAAGAATGCACGGGTTGCCGACAATGCCCACCCCAAGGCCGGCAACGGGGTGTTAGGGCAGGATCCCTCAAAGCCCGACCTCGTTGTCGCAACGAATGGCGGATCGGACCTGATCTACATTCCCAGCAAAGAGCGCAAGCTGGCAGACCGCACCATCAAGGCGCTCCTGCAACAGGACTACGTCAGCGGCATCTTCGTGGACGACGAGTTCGGAAACTTCCCCGGGACGCTGCCGATGTCACAGCTCGGCCTCAAGGGCAAAGCGGTGACGCCGCATCCTTCCATCGTGGTCAATTTCCGCTCCTGGTCGTCCGGATGCGATGAGCCGACCAATTGCTCGGTCCACGTTGCCGACACCGTGCTGCGACAGGGCCAGGGCATGCATGGCAGCTTCAGTCGCGGTGACACGCTGAACTTCACCGCAGCAATCGGGCCGGAGTTCAAATCGGGCTATGTCGATACGCTGCCCGTCAGCAATGCGGATGTCGGCGCGACTGCCGCAAAGCTCATGGGGCTTTTGCAAAAGCCCAAGGGCCATCTGATCGGCCGCGTGATGACCGAAGCGATGCCCAACGGCGCCACGCCGCAGGCTTACGCCGGCACGATAAAGTCGAAGCCGTCGGCCAACGGCCTGCGCACTGTACTGAACTTCCAGCGCGTCGGCACGCAACGCTATTTCGACACCGCGGGATTCCCGGGCCGCACGCTTGGGCTGGACGCGGACGGCGGCAAACAAAAAACGGCGGGCAAGTAGAACCCGCCGTCGCAAGAATTCAGCGCCACGAACGCGACTTACATCATTCCGATATCGAATACGTTTGGCAGTTGCGCGAGCGGCAGGGCCGCGGCGCCTACGAGGCTCGCGACCATCGCTGCCAGCCTGTGATTGCTATGGCGCCTGCCGCGCATCTGGCTCGCGATCCACTCCAGCACCTGGGTGTCGATGTTGATGGCCTGCGCCGGCGCCCAGCTCTCGATATCGGTGTCCGGCGACAGCGCTATTGTGCGCGGCGGCACCGGCAGGCCCGATTCGGAGGCCGCATGATGCGCGACCGCCTTGGCCAGAAGATCGTCGAAACGGCCATCGTCGCTGCGCTCGGCGGCAGCGTCGCTGATTTCAAACAGCGCCTCGGCCTCCGCCCGGCTGACCGGTTGATGCTCGACGGCAGACGCTGTCAGGATGCGCGCGCACCAGGCGGCGTCATCGGCATCGAGCGAACGGGAAAAGTGAATGCGGCCCTTGGTGGTCGGGCCTTCGCCGGTGATCACGCCATCGCGCACAATGGTCAGGGCATGCGCAGCGGTCATGCGGCAGGACGGTTGCAGGGCGCCGATCATCTCGGGCGCCTTGGTACTGGGGGCAGACATAGTTGCACTTCTCAGCTTCTTCTTCCGACTCAGCATTTCCATGCGGGCGTAAACGAGCGGTTAACGATTCGGAACTGGCATTCCGGCATTTTTAGATGGTTGCCAAGTGGTCGCCGTGACAGCCGTCACGGTTCATCTTTGGGACGGCCCAGCGTGATGGGGGCCATAAAAGGCAATATCGGGGCAATCCGGACTGTTACGGCCGCCGTGGCCCTTTCGTCGCAGGGGCGCGAATGGAAAGAAGATGCTATGTGTTCCGGCCCGAGGAGAAGGACTTCACCTTTTACAGCAACCGGTTCACTTAAGCCTAGCCAAGGCCTATACTTCCCAGCACGCCTCCAAGGACGAATTTAATAGCAACTTCAAATACATGAGGTAGAACCATGGCACTCCCGATTGGCGCTGTCGCCCCCGACTTCGAGGCCGAAACCACCGAGGGCAAAATTAAATTCCATGACTGGATCGGCAACAACTGGGCGATGCTGTTTTCGCATCCCAAGGATTTCACGCCGGTCTGCACCACCGAGCTTGGTCTACTGGCCAAGCTGAAGCCGGAATTCGACAAGCGCGGCGTCAAGCTGATCGGCCTGAGCGTCGATCCGGTCGACCGCCATTCCAAATGGTCAGAGGACATCAAAGAGACGCAGGGCGCGGCGCCGAACTATCCGATGATCGGCGACACCGACTACAACGTCTCCAAGCTTTACGAGATGCTGCCGGCCTCGACCTCAGGCGATCCGCTGACGCGCAGCCCCGCGGACAACCAGACCGTCCGCAACGTCTTCGTCATCGGTCCCGACAAGAAGATCAAGCTTGTGATGGTCTATCCGATGACCACGGGCCGCAATTTCCAGGAGATCCTGCGCGCGATCGACTCCCTGCAGATGACCGCCAAGCACCGCGTCGCGACGCCGGCCGACTGGAAACAGGGCGAAGACGTCATCATCGCCGGCTCTGTTTCCGACGACGAGGCCAAGACGATCTATCCGCAGGGCTGGAAGGCGCCGAAGCCGTACATCCGGATCGTGCCGCAGCCGAAGTGACGGCGAGGAGCGTAAGCAGCGAAGCAATCCGAAGACTCTGGATTGCTTCGCCTCGCTCGCAATCACCGGCCCGATTTAAGCAGCCTGACAGCTTGCAGAAAGTTGCAGCGCTGCTACGCGTCGGGCTTTACATGCGCCGGCTCCGATGAAACCTTAGCGTAAAATACGCCGAGGGACCGGAATCGCCGCCATGGAGAACAAGAATCCCCAGGACATACGCTCCTCGGCGCTCACCGGTTTTCTGGTCGCCGTGCTGCTTGCCGCGTTGCCGGTGGCGGTGTGGCTCGATCTGACCAATATGGCCGAGGCTGCCTTGAGGCGGCAGGCGGGCGATCTCAACTCCGTCGTGACAAGCGTTCGGTCCTATTACGCCTCGAACGTCGTCGGACGGATATTGGCCCATCCGGGCGAAACCAAAGTGGTCCACAATTACGAGGCCGTTCCCGGCGCTATACCTATCCCAGCGACGCTGTCGCTGGAGCTCGGCAAGGTCATCAGCGAGCAGCAGCAGAATATCAGTTACCGTTTTATCTCCGACTTTCCTTTCAGGAACCGCGCGCCGCACCAACTCAACCAATTCGAGAAGGCCGCGCTGCAAAGCCTCCGCGACAATCCGGACCAGAAGATTACCGATGCCACCAGTTCTATCTTCAACGACCGCGTCCGGCTGGTCGCGCCTGTCCTCATGGGGCCGGCCTGCGTCAGTTGCCACAACGCCCATCCGGAAAGTCCCAAGCACGACTGGAAGGTGGGTGACGTTCGCGGCATTCAGGAAGTCTCGATCACGCAGCCGATCGCGGCTAACCTGTTCTCGTTCAAATACCTGTTGGCCTATTTCGCCTTTGCCGCGATCAGCGGCGTGTCTTTCCTGACGATGCAGCGCCGCCAGGCCGCGCAAATTCAGGGCATGAACCGCGAACTGGAGCAGAACAACGATTTTCTCGCCGCCCTTTCCCTGAAAATCTCGCGATACATTCCGCCGCAGGTATACAAGAGCATCTTCAGCGGCCAGAAGGACGTCACCATTCATACCGAGCGAAAGAAGCTGACGATCTTCTTCTCCGACATCCAGAATTTCACCGCCACCACCGAGCGGCTGCAGCCGGAACAGATCACACAGCTGCTCAACGAATACTTCACCGAAATGTCGGAGATCGCGCATCGGTACGGCGGCACGATCGACAAGTTCATCGGCGATGCCATGCTGATCTTCTTCGGCGATCCCGAAACAAGAGGCGACCGGGCCGATGCCGATGCCTGCGTGCGGATGGCCTGGAGCATGCAGCGCCGCCTGCTTGAGCTGAATGCAAAATGGCGCGCCGCCGGAATCGAGCAGCCGTTCAAGTCGCGGATGGGTATCAATTCCGGTTATTGCAACGTCGGCAATTTCGGCAGTTTGGACCGAATGGACTATACGATCATCGGCGCCGAAGCCAACCTGGCGGCGCGGCTGCAATCTATCGCTGAACCCGGCGGCATCGTCGTCAGCTACGAAACCTTCGCGCTTGTCAGCGACGTTATCACGGCGCACCCGATGCCTGCGATCACCATGAAAGGCATCAGCCGCGAAGTCATCCCATATTCGGTGGACAATGTGCCCGACAACGTCACGAGGGGGAACGTCATCGTGGAACGCGCCAAGGGGCTCGATTTTTACCTCGATCCGTCGGCGGTCGATCCGCAAGGTATCGATCGTATTCGGTCGATACTGAATGGTGCGCTGGCCGCGCTCGACAACGGGCGACCGAAACCGGCGCAATAGCGGAACGCCGGTCCGCGTGGGTGCACGACTTCTGAGTGCCTGGGACGGGCAAATCATCACGAGAAGCCTCGCCGTCCAATCCCGAACGAGGGGCGTATCGCGATCGTCACGAAGGCGGGGTTGGATGCGGTGGACGCGGCAGCGTCGGGCGCGCAGATGTGATGTGTTCGCAGGGCGGTCTCTCGTGAGTGAACAACAGCGCGCGGACGAACGGCGCTGCAGACGCTTATTTGCTTTTTGAAAATTGCATCTTCAGTTGCGTTTGCAGGACTGACTGCCGCATCCGATGGGCTACCTGCGTGCCGACCATGACGACGCGCAGCGAAGCGAAGCAGCGCCCCTACCACTCTTCCGGACAGGGATCGACGATCCTCCAGAGATCGGTGCCGTTCTTGATCTTCTTCATCTCGGTGGTGAGTCCGCCGTTGCGGCGGATCCAGTCTTTCACCGTCTCAGGATAATAGGACATCAGGTCCGATGTCCCCTCGGTGCTGGTGACCTTGATGCCGAAAGTAAAAGCCTTGTCGTAATAGGCCTGGTGGAAGCCGATGCTGGCCTTTGGCGTCACGCAGATCTTGTTCATCGGCACGATGCCGAACACCAGTGTGCACGCGGAATTGCAGATGCCGTCGATGATGACGCGCTCCTTGCGCTCGCGGATGCGCTTGTACTTGGCCTTGTATTCCTCGACATAGCCGCCGTGGTCGCGCGTGATGTGCAGATCGGCGCGCGCGGGCGCGGCGGCCACAAAAAGGAACAGCAGGGCAAGAGGCGTGATGCGCATGGATCGATCGGAACCGGGTAGCCTGTCCGGACGCGGAAGGGGCCGGTCCGTCAGCCGGACCAAGCCTCAGAACTCTGGCGGGACTGTGTTGGGATTTCGTTAAGCATCTCGAACAGGCCAAAAATTGGCGCCGTGTGGCTGAATTCCCGCAGCTTTTTAGCCCCTTCCGGGTTAAATGGAACTCGGACGGGCCGAATTGGTCTAGCTTCAGCGGGATGGGTGGGAGATTCGAAATGACCAAATTGAAGCTTTTTGCAACCGCCGCGGCTCTGACGGCCATGGCCATCGCGCCGACGCTTGCGGAAGCCCGGCACTATCGCCATCACCACCACCGCCATCACTGGCCGCTGCCCTACCAGATCAGCTATCTGCACAATTACGGCCCCGGCCCGGCGCCGGGCACTTTTGCGTTCTACGATGGCCCCTCGACCAATCACTGCGCCCAAGGCGCCGCCGGCTATATCGGCCAGGACCGTCGGCGGCATCCCTGCTTCTGACGAGCGCTGCTGGCCCTCGCCGGCCAAGTCTGATAATCGGGCCAACCAGGCGCTCGTAGCTCAGCTGGATAGAGCATCGGATTTCGATTCCGAGGGTCGGGAGTTCGAATCTCTCCGAGCG
>JBJMTR010000185.1:0-13393 GCA_045811565.1 Bradyrhizobium sp. | reverse complement strand
CGCCGCGAGAGCGGCCTGACCGGCCCGCTGTTCATCGGAATAGACACGCATGCATTGGCTGAGCCGGCACTCGCAAGTGCGATAGAGGTGTTTGCGGCGAACGGCGTCAATATCATGATTGACGACGGCGGCGGATATACGCCGACACCCGTCATCTCCCATGCCATCCTGACCTACAACAAGGATAGAACCGCTGATCTTGCCGATGGCGTCGTGATCTCGCCGTCGCACAATCCGCCGGAAGACGGCGGCTACAAATATAATCCGCCCCATGGCGGTCCGGCCGATACCGACGTGACTGCTATCGTCGAAAAGAGCGCGAACCGCTATCTGGAAGCGGGGCTCAAAGGCGTCGCGCGGATGCCTTATGAACGCGCCCGCAAAGCCGGATCAACGCATCTGCACGACTACATCAGCCCCTACGTCGCCGACCTCGGCAATATCGTTGACATGGCGCTGATAAAGTCTGCAGGCGTGAAGATCGGGATTGATCCGCTCGGAGGTGCAGCCGTTCACTTCTGGCAACCGATTATCGAACGCTACGGCATCAAGGCAACCGTCGTTAATGACGCGGTCGATCCGACCTTCCGTTTCATGACCGCCGATTGGGACGGCAAAATCCGGATGGATTGCTCCTCGCCGTTTGCCATGGCGAGCCTGATCCAGATGCGCGACAAATTCGACGTCGCCTTTGCCAACGATACCGATGCTGACCGGCATGGAATTGTGACGCGTTCCAACGGTCTGATGAACCCCAACCATTTTCTCGCTACCGCGATCGCCTATCTGTTCGCGCAGCGGCCGCAATGGGGGAAGGAAGCTGCGATCGGCAAGACCATCGTGTCCAGCTCGATCATCGATCGTGTGGCGCAGAAGCTGAACCGAAAGCTGGTCGAGACGCCGGTCGGCTTCAAGTGGTTCGTCGAGGGTCTCGGCACCGGCGCCTTCGGTTTTGCCGGCGAGGAGAGCGCCGGCGCGTCGTTCGCAAAGCGCGACGGTTCAGTCTGGACGACCGACAAGGACGGCATGGTGATGGGCCTGCTTGCCGCGGAAATCATCGCCAAGACCGGGCGTGACCCCAGTCAGTTGTTTTCCGAATTGACGGCCGAGCTCGGCGTTCCCTTCTATGAGCGGATCGACGTCGCGGCGACGCCGAAGCAGAAAAACGCCCTGAAGGCGCTCGGTCCGGAGCAGCTCAACATCAAGGAACTGGCCGGCGAGCCGGTGCGCGCGATCAGGACCAAGGCGCCGGGCAATGATCAGTCGTTTGGCGGCATCAAGGTCGAGACCGAAACGGGATGGTTCGCGGCGAGGCCATCCGGCACGGAAGACGTCTATAAGATCTATGCGGAGAGCTTTGGCAGCCAGGATCATCTGAAGCGGATTCAAAGCGAGGCGCAGGCGGTCATCGCGCGGGTTTTTGGCAGCTAACAGCCACACGCCATGTCTACGATCCGGGCAAGGCCGAACGTCTGCTTGGTTTTCGTGCGAAAAACCGATTTCGCCGCGGTGCTGCAAGCGTTGCGCTCCGGCCGTCCGCTTTGCTTTGCGCACGATCCGGACTATGTCTCGCCTTCCACAAGGATCGCGCATGCCTGATTTTCACGGCGTTTTCCCCTATCTGGTGTCACCCGTCGAGTCCTCTGGCCAAATCCGCACCGATGTGCTCGGCCGGCTCTGCGACGATCTGATCAAATCAGGCGTGCACGGGCTGACGCCGCTCGGCTCGACCGGCGAGTTCGCCTATCTCAACAAAGCGCAGCGCGCGAGCGTGGTGCAAACCACGATCGAAGCCGCCAACGGCCGCGTGCCCGTGGTTGCCGGCGTCGTCTCGACCTCGACAGCCGATGCAGTTGCGCAGGCCAAGGCGTACCAGAAACTCGGCGCCGCCGGCATTCTGGCGATCCTGGAAGCTTATTTCCCGCTCGCCGACGCGCAGATCGAATCCTATTTCCGCGCGATTGCCGACGCGGTCGACATTCCCGTCGTGATCTACACCAATCCGCAATTCCAGCGCTCGGATCTCACGCTCGACGTCATCGAGCGGCTCGCCGGCCATCCGCGCATCGGCTACATCAAGGACGCGTCCACCAATACCGGACGGCTGTTATCGATCATGAACAGATGTGGCGAGAACATCAAAGTGTTCTCCGCGTCGGCACACATTCCGGCGGCGGTGATGCTGATCGGCGGCCTGGGCTGGATGGCGGGCCCGGCTTGCATCATCCCGCGGCAGAGCGTCGAACTCTACAACCTCTGCCGGCGTGCGCGATGGGGCGAGGCAATGGTGCTGCAACGCAAGCTGTGGCGCATCAACGAAGCCTTCGCGCGCTTCAATCTCGCGGCCTGCATCAAGGCCGGGCTTTCGATCCAGGGCTATGACGTCGGTGATCCCATCCCGCCGCAGGCGGCGCTGACTGCAGACCAGCGCAAGATAGTCGAGGCGGCGCTTCGGGATCTCGGATAGGCGCGCCTTGACGCCCACCTAAACGGCCCGCAGCGACTCCTTGGGCGTTTCGCGTACCAGCGCCTCGAGATCACTCTGTTCCAGGGTTTCCTTCTCCAGCAGTTTCCGCGCCGCCCTGTCCAGTATGGCGCGGCGCGCTTTCAGGATCCCCTGCGCGCGATCAAACACGCGCTCGACGATTGCGCGAACCTCGTGATCGACGGCGGCTGCGGTCTCTTCCGCATATTCGCGCTCGCGCACCGGGAAGGGCCGGTCGCTACCTGCGAGGAAATTGCCGGGGTCGCGGTCGTAGGCGATGCTGCCGAGCTTCTCGGACATGCCATAACGCGTCACCATGCTGCGGGCGATGTCTGTTACCCGGCGAAGGTCGTCGGCCGCCCCGGTCGACAGATGGCCGAACACGATCAATTCGGCGGCGCGACCGCCAAGCAGCACCGCCATCTTGTTCTCCAGCTCCTCTTTCGTCATCAGGAAGCGATCTTCGATCGGGCGCTGAATGGTGTATCCCAGCGCGCCGACGCCTCTTGGAATGATCGACACCTTGTGCACTGGGTCTACGCCGGGCAGCGAAAGCGCGACCAAGGCATGGCCCATTTCGTGATGTGCGACGATCTCGCGCTCCTTGGCATTGAGAAGGCGATTGCGTTTCTCGAGCCCCGCCACCATGCGCTCGACCGCATTGCTGAAATCGGTCATCGCGACTGCCTCGGCTCCGCGTCGCGTTGCAAGCAGCGCGGCTTCATTGACGAGGTTGGCAAGGTCGGCCCCGGTAAAGCCCGGCGTGAGCGCTGCGACTGCCTCCGCGTCCACGCCAGGAGCGAGTTGCACCTTCTTCATATGCACTTTGAGAATGTCGGCGCGTCCCTTCTTGTCGGGGCGATCCACCAGCACCTGGCGGTCGAAGCGTCCCGCCCGCAAGAGCGCCGGATCGAGGATCTCGGGTCGGTTGGTGGCGGCGAGGATGACGAGGCCTGAACGCGAGTCAAAGCCGTCCAGCTCGACCAGCAGCTGATTAAGGGTCTGCTCCTTTTCGTCGTGCCCGCCGGCAAAGGGCCCGATGCCGCGGGCCCGACCGAGCGCGTCGAGCTCGTCGATGAAGATAATGGCGGGGGCTTTCTGGTGCGCCTGCTGGAAGAGGTCGCGCACCCGCGCAGCTCCGACCCCAACGAACATTTCGACAAATTCAGAGCCTGATATCGAAAAGAACGGCACCTTGGCCTCACCGGCGACGGCTTTGGCCAGCAAGGTCTTGCCGGTGCCGGGCGGGCCGACCAGCAGGACGCCTTTCGGCATGCGTCCGCCAAGCCGCCCGTAATCCGCCGGGCTCTTGAGGAAATCGACGATCTCTCGCAGTTCGTCCTTGGCTTCGTCGACGCCGGCGACGTCGGCAAATGTCACGCCGGTGTCGGATTCGACGTAGATCTTTGCCTTGCTCTTTCCGATCGCCATCAGGCCGCCGCCGAGGCCTTGGCCCTCGGCCATGCGTTTTCCGATGTACCACCACAATCCGAAGAACAGCAGCACCGGCATCGTCCATGACAGCAGGTCCCGCAGGAACGTGCTCTCGATTTGTCCGGTGAAGCGCACGCCGTATTTTTCAAGCTCTCCCGCGATTTCCGGATCAACCCGCGTGGTGACGAACTGCTTCTGGCCGCCCGATAACGGCTCCTTCAGCGTGCCCTGAAGAGTACGATCCGAGATGCCTACAGTTGCAACCTTGCCTTGGCGCAGCAATTGCTGGAATTCGCTGTAGGGAATCGCGGCGATCTGGTTGGCCGTAGTGATAAAGTACTGAATCACAAAAATCGTGAAGATCGCGGCGATCGCATATCCGACGTTGAAGCGGGTATTGTTGGTCATCTCAAACTCCGATCTCGAAGCTTTCCGCCGGCATGCGCTCGCGCGATCCGGCTCAAATGAACTGGGCGGGAATGGCATCCGCTCCCGCCCATCCATTCCCACTTGCTCACGGGCCGGCAGCAGCGATCGCGACGCGATGCGGTTGAGCGCTTCCGGTACCATGGCTCGATGTCGTAATAAGGTGGATGGTTGTTGCTGTCGTTCATCGGGCCGTTTGACCAGGTCCAAGGGGCGGTAGAACCCAACACTCGCCGCAGCAGGGCACCCGGCGCGGCACGAAAACAATTAAAAGGCCGGGATTTGGTTTCAAGGGGGCGACGATTTGCGCGGCAAATCATACCCCCAGATCAAGGCCTTACGCGGGAAGGCGGCGTTCGTTGTTGGCGTCGGACCAGAAACCTCCGGCCGGTTGCGGCGTTTTCAGCACGGAGCACCGCACCGCCGCAGGTGAGCGGCGAAGGAGTAAGTGATACATGGACCGTCGCCATCTGCTTGCCGCGGCTGTAGTGGCAGCCGTCTTGCTGGCATTGACCGCTTCCAACATCCGCTACACGCCGTGGACAGGCTCCGTCGCCCGAACCGTAGAGCAGCGCGGGCCCCTTTCCGACTCGGAGCGGGCAAACATCGAGATCTTCGAGCGGGTCTCCCCATCTGTCGTGCAGGTGGCGGCGCGGTCTGCCGCCAATCCCTTGACCGAAGACGAAGGGGAAGCGGGGGCGGCGGCGTCGGGGACCGGATTCGTCTGGGATAACGACGGCCATGTGGTGACCAACAATCACGTCGTCCAAAATGCCAGCGCGGTTGCGGTCCGCTTTGCTTCCGGCGAAGTGGCTCAGGCAGGAGTCGTGGGTGTCGCGCCCAACTACGATCTGGCCGTGCTGCGGATCAAGGATGCGCGTCAGCTGCCGCAGCCGGTCGCGCTCGGCAGCTCGACCGAACTCAAGGTCGGTCAATCGGCTTTTGCGATCGGCAATCCGTTCGGGCTCGATCAATCGATGACCAGCGGAATCATCAGTGCGCTCAAGCGGCGACTCCCGACCAGCAGCGGCCGCGAGATCGCGAACGTGATCCAAACCGATACCGCGATCAATCCCGGCAATTCAGGAGGCCCGCTCCTCGATTCGGCGGGTCGGTTGATCGGCGTGACCACGGCGATTCTGTCGCCATCCGGCTCCAATGCAGGAATTGGTTTCGCCGTCCCCGCCGATATCGTCAACCGCGTGGTGCCTGAGCTTATCAAAAATGGCCGCGTACCGACGCCCGGAATCGGCATTGTCGCTGCCAGTGAAGCCGTTTCGACCCGCCTGGGCGTCGAGGGCGTGATCGTTGTTCGCGCGGCGCCCTCGAGTCCCGCAGACCGCGCAGGTATACGCGGCGTCGATTTTGCATCAGGCGCGATCGGCGACATCATCACCCAAGCCAATGGCAAGCCGGTTCGCCGCTTGTCGGATTTAACCGACGAGATCGAGCAGGTCGGGGCGGGCCACACGGTGCGGATCACGGTAAAACGTGGATCGGACACACGCGACGTCAATGTCGACGTCATCGATATCGGCCGCGGGTCGTAGAATTCCATTCCACGGCAGAATTATACCGGGCTTGCCGTCATATGTGCTTGGCCGGATGGCGCATGTGTTCGCGTCGCGGTGAGTTGTTTCAAGTCGAAAATCCGCTAAAACCCGCCCCTCAAATCAAAAGAGCCGAAGGACAAACTGATGAACATTCTTCCCGGCAATATGCGTTTCGGTGCGGGCCAGCCGGTCAGGCGTTTGGAAGACCAGAGACTGCTCACCGGGAAGGGGCAGTTCATTGACGACAAGCCGGACGACGGCGCGTTGTGGTTGCATGTGCTGCGCTCGCCCCATGCTCACGCGAAAATCGTTTCGATCGATACCAAGGAAGCGGCCGAGATGCCGGGTGTCGAGGCTGTCTATACCGGCATCGACCTGATCAAGGACGATATCGGCACCATCCCGACGCTTGCGATCTTCAAGCGGCCGGATGGCAAGCCGATGACGGTGCCGCCGCGGCGCCTGCTCGCTCATGAAGTCGTGCGCTTTGCCGGCGAGCCGGTCGCGGCGGTTGTTGCCGCGTCGCGGGTGCTGGCGCAGACGGCCGCAGAAGCCATCGTGGTGGATTACGAGGTGCTGCCGTCGGTGGTCGATCCCGTCGAGGCGATCAAGCCCGGCGCGCCGGTAGTGTGGCCCGATGCTCCGGATAATGTCGTCGCCGCAATGAGCTATGGCGATGCGGCCAAGGCCGAAGGCGTATTTGCGAAAGCCGCGCATGTGGTCTCGCTTGACCTCGTCAGCCAGCGACTGGTGCCATCGGCGATGGAGCCGCGCTCGACGATTGCGGAGGTCGACAAGAAATCCGGCCGCCTGACGCTTTACGTGCAGTCGCAGACGCCGGGTTCGACCCGCGACGTGCTTGCTGAAGCCGTGCTGAAGCGGCCGAAGGAAAGCGTCCGGGTGCTGGTCGGCGATATCGGCGGCGGTTTCGGCCAGAAGACAAATCTCTATCCCGAAGACGGCATTGTCGCGTATGCCGCGACCAAGCTGGATAAGAAGATCCGCTGGCGCGGCGACCGCACCGACGACTTCGTCGGCGGCACGCATGGCCGGGACCTGACATCAAGAGGCGAATTCGCGCTAGACGCGAAAGGCCGCGTGCTGGCCTATCGCGTGCGCTCGATCGGCGGCACCGGCGCCTATAGTTCCGGCGCGGGCAACATCATTCCGCTGGTGCTCGGGCCGTTCGTTCAAACCGGTGTCTACGATCTGCCGCTGGTGCACTTCGAAGTCAAAACAGTGATGACCAACACCGCACCGGTCGGCGCGTATCGTGGTGCCGGTCGGCCCGAGGCGGTGTTCATCGTCGAGCGGCTGTTTGACGCCGCTGCGCGTCAGATCGGGATGGATCCGCGGACCATCCGCAAGGTCAACTACATCAAGCCGGCGCAACTGCCGTACACCAACGCCGCGGGCCAGGTTTATGACTCAGGCGCGTTCGCGCATATGCTGGAGCGGGCCTCCACGCTCGCGGACTGGGAGGGCTTTGCCGCGCGCAAGAAGGCGGCGAAAAAGAAGGGCCTGCTCTACGGCCGCGGGCTCACCAGCTACATCGAATGGACCGGCGGGCGCGCGCACACCGAAAACGTCAGCCTGCATGCGACCGCAGAGGGCCGCGTCATCCTGTATTCCGGCACGATGGCGATGGGGCAGGGGCTGCAGACCACTTATACCCAGATGGTCTCGGCTACGCTGGGCATTCCCATGGACAAGGTCGATGTAGTGCAAGGCGACACCGATCTCGCAACGGGCTTCGGCAGCGTCGGCTCGCGCTCGCTGTTCGTCGGCGGCACGGCGGTCGCCGTCTCCACCAATGACATGATCAACAAGGCGCGCGAGAAAGCGTCGAACATGCTCGAAGCGTCCGTCGAGGACATCGAATATCGCGGCGGCTGGCTCACGGTCGTGGGTACCGACAAGCGGATCAGCCTGTTCGAGATCGCGAAGAGGGAGGACGGCGCACGACTCAGCGTCGACAGTGAAGGTGAGGTCGACGGGCCAAGCTGGCCGAACGGCACGCACATCTGCGAGGTCGAAATCGATCCGGAGACGGGCGTCAGCAAGGTCGTGCGTTACACCACGGTTGATGACGTCGGCATCGCCGTCAATCCGATGCTGGTGACGGGGCAGGTGCATGGCGGTGTCGCGCAGGGCATCGGGCAGGCGCTCTACGAAGGCGTGTCGTACGATGCCGAAGGGCAGTTGCTCACCGCGACCTATCAGGACTATTGCATACCGCGCGCCAGCGACCTACCGCCGATCGAGGTAACGCTCGATGATTCCGCGCCCTGCAAGACCAATCCTCTGGGCGCCAAGGGCTGCGGCGAGTCCGGCGCGATTGGCGGCCCGCCCTGCATCACCAATGGTGTGATGGATGCATTAAGCGAACTCGGCATCCAGCAGCTCAACACACCACTGACGCCGGTCAAGGTCTGGCATGCGATCAGGGACGCCCAGGCTGCCAAGGCCTAACTCTCTCAACTCGTCATTCCGGGCTCGCGCTCCGCGCGCTCCGGGATGACGATGCAGGCAAGTCACACGCTTTCAAAATCGGCGCCGCGACTCTTGCGAGGAATCCGCGAATCACGGCCAGTGTTCGAATCAACTCGCGACAGCTCAATCAGATTTTTCGAGGGCGATCTCATGTTGGTTGAACGTTCAAGGCCACCGTCCGCCCGCGTCATCGTTGTCGGCAATGAGAAGGGCGGGTCGGGGAAGTCTACTGTCGCAATGCATATTGCAATTGCGCTGATCAAGTCGGGTCAGGCCGTCGCCACTATCGATCTCGATACCAGGCAGAGAAGTTTTACCCATCATATCGAGAACAGGCGAGCCTGGGCCAAGCAGGTGGGGCGTGACCTCGATATCCCGGAGCATTTTTGTTTTGGAAAGCTCGATCATCCTACCGCCGAAGACGAGGCAGCGGGCGCCAAGGCGTTGGAGGATACGGTCGAAACGCTGGCAGGCCGATATGGCGTCGTCATCATCGATACTCCCGGCCATGACGATTATCTGATGCGCGTTGCACATTCGTTGGCGGACACCTTGATCACGCCGCTGAACGACAGTTTTGTCGACCTCGACGTGCTCGGCACCGTTGATCCCGAAACTTTCCACATCACCGGCACCAGCCACTACGCTGACATGGTCGAGGAGGCACGTGGTCGGCGGCGCCTGCATTATCAGGGCAGCACCGACTGGATCGTGTTGCGAAACCGGCTTTCGACGCTCGGTTCCCGCAACAAGCGCCTTGTGGGCGAGGCGCTGCAGCAGCTTTCGCAGCGGCTGCATTTCCGGTGCGTCGAGGGACTGGCCGAGCGGGTGATCTTCCGCGAATTCCATCCGCGCGGATTGACTGCGGTCGACGACCTCGATGAACTCACCCTTGGTACGCGCCCCACCATGTCGCACGTCACGGCCCGGGTGGAGATGCTGAAGCTGCTGACGACAATCGGATTAGGCAACGCGATCACGGCGGGTGAGATCGCCGATCGCCAGCAAGCGGTGGCTTGACGTCGAAGCCTACTAAATCCTCGTCATTGCGGGATGCGCCTTCGGTCCGCAATTGCGGACCTGAGGCGACAGGCCCGGAATCCATACTCCCGATCGGGTTGATGGATTCTCTGATGTGCAATTGCGTATCAGAGCTCGCGACTTCGTCGCGCCCCGGAATGGCTCAGAGCCACAACACCATCTTTGCGACGATGTCGCGCTGGTTCATCTGATCTACTTCGCTACAGCTGGTTTCCTGACGGAAGGATGAAGTCCCGCAGGATCCACCATCATTCCGAATTCCTGCAGATTGTGCGCGTGACAGAGCTGGTGCAGCGCGAACGCCTGCTCGATCGCCGCCGGTTGTCCCATCACATCGACCGAGCGGTTGACGGCTTCCTTTGTCAATTTCAGCGCAAAGGAAGGCTTAGCGGCGATCCTCTCGGCCAGCGTCATTACGAATGACGAGAGCTCCGCGCGCGGCACAACGTGATTGACCATGCCGAGCCGATGCGCTTCCTGCGCGCTCCACACGTCAGCGGTGAACAGCAGTTCCTTGGCCTTGCGCGGACCGAGCTCCCAGGGATGCACGAACCATTCGACGCCGCAGACGCCCATGGTGACCACGGGATCGCAGAACTCGGCATCATCGCTGGCAACGATAAGGTCGCAAGCCCAGGCCAGCATCAGTCCGCCAGCGATGCATTTACCGTGAACTTCCGCGATCGTCGGCTTTGCCAGATTGCGCCAGCGCCTTGTGATCTGCAGATAGATCTCCTGCTCGCGGGCGAAGCGGCCATGCGCGTTCGGTTCGGCAAAGCCGCCCCAATTTCCGATAGGTGGAAAATCCACGCCAGCCGCGTTCTTGCCACCGGGGCGCAGGTCGTGCCCCGAGGAGAAATGCGGGCCCTGGCCGGCGAGAATGATGACCTTGACCGCATCGTCCTGCACCGCCTGATCGAATGCGGCGTTGAGGTCGTAGGTCATCTGCAGGTTTTGTGCGTTGCGGGCCTCGGGCCGGTTCATCACGATCCGCGCGATGCGCGGCTCCGGCCGTTCCACGATGATGGTCTCGAATTCCATTGAGCCCTCGCGTTCCCTTATTGTTGTCAGGCCATGTTGTTATTTCGGAAAATGATACGCAAGAGCCATCTCATGCAAAATAGCCGCAGAACGGCCTGCTTACCTCGCGAGACCGTTCTGCTATCTTGGCGCAAAATCGAAAGGGGAGAATTCGATGGGCAAGCTTTGGACCGTGCTGGCAGCGCTGGCGACGTTGAGCCTCACCAATTGCGGCTACAACGCGATCCAGACCAATGACGAACAGGTCAAGTCGAGCTGGTCGGAAGTGGTCAGCCAGTATCAGCGTCGCGCCGACCTGGTGCCCAACCTCGTCAATTCGGTGAAGGGCTTTGCGCAGCAGGAAAAGGACGTGCTGTTGGGGGTCACCAACGCCCGCGCCAAGGTCGGCAGCATCCAGGCCTCGCCCGAGGTGCTGAACGATCCGGCGGCGTTCCAGAAGTTCCAGGCAGCGCAAGGAGAGCTGAGCAGTGCGCTGTCGCGATTGCTTGTCGTGACGGAGAACTATCCGCAGCTCAAGTCGGACGCGCTGTTTCGCGATTTGATGGCGCAGCTCGAAGGCACCGAAAACCGCATCACGGTGGCGCGCAACCGCTACATCAAATCGGTGCAGGAGTATAACGTTGGCATCCGCACATTTCCGAACAACCTGACGGCGATGGCGTTTGGTTACAAGGAGAAGCCGAACTTCTCGGTTGACAACGAGAAGGAGATATCGACTGCGCCGAAGGTCGATTTCAGCCCGACGCCGGCCGCGCCGGCGAAATAGCTCAATAACCGACCAAAGATTGACCGCGATGAAAGCTGCAAGAGTCATTCTTCTTGCGCTGCTGCTGGGCTGGGTTTTTCCTGCGCTTGCCGACATCGCGGTGCCGCCGCTTACCGGGCGGGTAGTCGACCAGACCGGCACGTTGTCTTCCGCCGATATCGCCTCGCTCACTCAGACGCTGAAGGATCTCGAGGCGCGGAAGGGCAGCCAGATCGCAGTGCTGATCGTGCCGACAACTGGACCCGAAACCGTCGAGCAGTTCTCGATCAGGGTTGCAGAAGCGTGGAAGATTGGCCGCAAGAAGATCGATGACGGCGCGCTGCTGGTGATCGCCAAGAACGATCGTCACCTGCGTATCGAGGTCGGTTACGGCCTCGAAGGCGCGCTGACCGATGCCACCACCAAGCGCATCATCGACGAAGAGATCACGCCAAAGTTCAGGAGCGGCGATTTCGCCGGCGGGGTTTCCGCAGGCGTCAACCGGATGATCCGGGTGATCGATGGCGAGAAGCTGCCGGCGCCGGAGCCCGCGCATTGGCAGAGTCCCGGTCTTGCCAACTACGTCGATCCACTGAATCCGTTTGTCATCGTCGCGGTTTTGGCGCTTGCCGGTGTCCTGCGTAGCGCGCTGGGCAGGTTACTCGGTGCCGCGGCGACTGGCGGTATGGTCGGATTTCTGGCCTGGTTTTTCATCGGTTCGATTGCCGCGTCGGCCATCATGGGAATTATTGCTTTCATTTTCAGCTTTGTCGGCGACATGGTTCCGATGTCCGGAGGAGGAGGCCGATATAGACGCGGCGGTGGCTGGTCAGGCGGCTCCTGGTCCGGCGGCGGTTCGAGCAGTGGCGGGTTCAGCGGCGGCGGCGGCAGCTTTGGTGGCGGCGGCGCGTCAGGACGCTGGTAGGCAGACACGCTGGTAGGAAAATACATGGGCATCAGGCGCATCGGCAGGCATCTTCTCCATCACAGTTGGCGGCTGCGGCGCGATTTTCCGCCAAGAGTGCTGACGGCGATCGAACGAGCGATCAAGGCAGGGGAAGCCACCCATTACGGTCAAGTCCGGTTTGTCGTGGAAGGCGCGCTCGACGGCGCGCCGCTGTTCCGCAATCAACCGGCGCGGGAGCGGGCGCTGGAGGTTTTTTCGCAGCTGCGCATCTGGGACACCGCTCATAACAATGGTGTGCTGATCTATCTCCTGCTCGCGGACCGCGATGTCGAGATCGTTGCCGATCGTGGTATCAACGCGAAAATAGGCGCTTCCGGCTGGGAGCAAATCTGCCGCGAGATGGAAGCTGATTTCCGGGCGGGCAATTTCGAGCCGGGCGCCATCAAGGGGATCGAGGCGGTGTCACGCGAACTGGCGAAGCATTTTCCGGCGCATCACGGTGGGCCGAATGAGCTGCCGGATGCGCCGGCAGTGATGTAGCGATCACTGTCATTCTGGGGCGCGCGCAGCGCGAGCTTTGATGTGCTTACATATCGGACAATCCAATAACCACGATAATGAGTATGGATTCCGGGCCTGCGCCCAAGCAGGCGCATCCTGGAATGACGATGGTTAGCGTTAGCTGTCGTCGAGCTTGTTGAGGTCGCGCACCGATTGCATGATCGGTTCGAAATTTGACCTGGCGTCCAGCGCGTCGAACAATTGCGCGGTGTCCGACAGTAGCCCATGCGAGCGCTGAATGGCGATCCGCACATCCTCCTGCGGCGTATCGGACAACCGGCCATGGCCGGACAGCAGGATTCTGGAATCCAGCCCCTTCAATCGCTCCAGCGACTGGATGTAATCGCTGATGCTGCCGGAGCCGAACACGCCGCCCATCACGCCGCCTGGCATCAACGTGTCGGAGGCGAACAACAGTCCCTTCTCCGCGTCGAACAGCGTGATGCAGGCCGAGGTGTGGCCCGGTGTGTACATCACCGTGAGGCGGAAATTGCCAAGGTCGATCAGATTGCCTTCCTCGAGCCAGATATCGATATTGATCGGCACGTTCGGTTCGTTGAACATCTTGCGGAGCATCGAGAAATCGTCGCGCAGCATGATCTTGTTGGCGGCGAGCCGATGCGCGGCGATATAGGTGCGGCCGTGGAAGTGATAGGCCGCACCGATGTGATCGAGATGTTCGTGGCTCAAGACCACCATGTCGATCT
>JBJMTR010000184.1:0-9873 GCA_045811565.1 Bradyrhizobium sp. | reverse complement strand
GGGCCGCTTCCAGCGTCGCCATCGGCGCCAGCGGCCGTATCGCTTCGCGATACTTCACGCGCTCGTTGAGGTTCTCACGCGCGGCAGCATCGCAGGGATTGGCGAGGATCGAGCGGTGGCCGAGCGCGCGCGGGCCGGTTTCGGCCGCGCCCTGATGGAGCGCGATCACACCGTTTTGCGCGACCACGAAGGCCATGAGATCGGCGACGGCGTCGCGGCCCTCCGGCGCCGAGATATCGCCGATCTCTGTTGCGGCAATATCGTTGGCCCGTAATGCCGCCGCAATGTCATCTCGCGTTGGCGGCAAGCCGCAATAAAACGCATGCGTCATTGGTGCGCCGCGCGAAGCGCCGGCGAGATGTGCAAATAACCAGGCGGCGCCGATGGTGACGCCGGGATCGCCGGGCACCGGCGGCACCCACAGATGCAGCCGCGCATTCCGCCGCTGAACGTTTGCAAACCACGTTTCACCGAAATGCTCGAGCAGCCGCATATTGCCGACGGCATTGAGCGCCACGCCGCCGGTGAGCGCCAACCGGTTCGCGCCCGTCATGCGCAACAAGTGGTCGACGATATGGATCACGGCGTCCTCGAACACGAGCTGGGTGGCAGCGGCCTTGTCCAGGCGATCCTTGGTGTCGGGGCGGTGATGGATGTCTTCGACGCGCAACACGGCGTCGGGATTCCAAAGCTGATGCGGCTTGAGCGGCGCGCCGAGGATGTCGCTCAGCGCTGATTTGTAGGGGTTATCGAAGGGATCGCAATACCAGTTGGCCATCGCGCGATTGAGCAAGACTTCGCCGTTGCGGCCGAACTGCAGCACGTTGCGCAGCCGGGCATAATAGGGATTGCTCGCGCGATCGATGTCGCCCCACGCGGCAGCGCCCATGTAGCGTCCCTCGCACGACAGCCAGGTCCAGCCACCCTGTGTCGATGAGATCACGCTGTAGAAAGCGCCGAGTGAATCGAACATGCTGTCATTGCAATAGAGCCGGCGCATCGCGCCATCTTCAACGACGTAGAGCGAGATCGAGCCGAGATCACCGGTGCCGTCGAGCACCGCAATCGCGACCGGTTCGCTGTCATCTTTGAATGGAGAGGCCGCGAAGGAAAACCAGGCATGATTGTCATGGTGCGGCAGGCAAATCAGCGGCACGTGCTCGGAAAAGCCAAGCTGGCGGGCGAGGATCTTCGGCGTGCGCGTCATCTGGTCGAGACGCCGGCGATCGAACCCGGCGGCTTCCGTGGTGCGCAACAGTTTTAGACTTTGCGGCAACTCCTCCAGCACCGAGCGCGCCAGGGTCCCCGCCAGCGCCGGGTAATCCCAGCTGGTGAGCCAGGCATCGATGTCGCCGATATCGCGCCCCATGCCGCGCAGCGTTGCAACCATCGCATCGATCGAAGCTTTCGGATATTCAGTCGTGTGCTTGTTGCCGGAAAAGCGCTCTTCCTCGTTGTTGACGATCAGGCGCGGGCCATTTGCCTGCGTCACCTCAACCAGCGCGACGCCTGAATTGTGGGTGCCGGGAAGCCCTAGACCCGCGAGATAAACGGTCTCGCCGTGCGCAAGTTTTTCACGAACGAACGCGATCCGCGCGTCCGCAAATTCCGAGCCGAGCTGATGAAACCCGGCGGCTCCCATCGTCTTCGCGGCCAGCCAGCGCGCAGCGCGGAATCCGCCCGCCGCGAGTTTTGGATGTCGCGGACCAATTCGTTTATTCAGTTCCAACCGGAAGGCCCTGTCGTTAGCTGCGGACGCCTTGCATCAACCATACTTGGCGTCAGGCAACAATGCTGTTTCGTCGGGCGGAATAAGCCCGTGCTTGCAAGCCCGCGCGCGACTTGCGAAACTTGCGCAAAATAGAACGTCAAAGGGAGAAAACGATGCCGGTTCGTCTGCAAAACTTCCTGGCCCTGACGGCGTTCGCCGTCGCAGCAGCGGTCGCGACATCAGCCAGCGCGCAGAAGAAGTACGACCCCGGCGCAAGCGATACCGAGGTCAAGATCGGCAACATCATGCCCTATAGCGGCCCCGCGTCATCCTATGGCGTGATCGGCAAGACAGAAGCGGCTTTTTTCAACATGATCAATGCCGAGGGCGGCATCAACGGCCGCAAAATCAATTTCATCAGTTATGACGATGCCTACAGCCCGCCCAAGGCGATCGAGCAGGCGCGCAAGCTGGTCGAGAGCGACGAGGTCCTGCTGATCTTCCAGCCGCTCGGCACGCCCTCGAATTCGGCGATCCAGAAATACATGAACGCCAGGAAGGTGCCGCAACTCTTCGTCGCGTCAGGCGCCACCAAATGGGGCGATCCGAAAAACTTCCCGTGGACCATGGGTTTTCAGCCCAACTATCAGAGCGAGGGGCGGATCTACGCCAAATACATCCTTGATCACTATCCAAACGGCAAGATCGCGGTGTTCTGGCAGAATGACGATGCCGGCAAGGATCAGGTCAAGGGATTGCGCGATGGGCTGGGTGAAAAGGCCGGCATGATCATCGCCGACAAGTCCTACGAGGTGAGCGATCCCACGATTGATTCCCAGATCGTGGCGCTGCACGATTCCGGCGCTGATATTTTCTTCTCCTGGGCTGCGCCCAAAGGATCGGCGCAGGCGATCCGCAAAGTCGGCGAGCTCGGCTGGAAGCCGAAATTCTTCCTGGCAAATACCGCGACCTCAGTGGCCTCGGTGTTGAAACCGGCGGGCCTGCAATATGCCAAGGACATCATCTCCACGGCCTATCTGAAGGATCCGAGCGATCCCTCATGGAAGGACGATGCGGGTGTGAAGACCTGGCAGGCGTTTATGGACAAGTACTATCCGGATGGCGACAAGACCAACGCCAATAATGTCTATGGCTATGTCCAGGCGCAGGCGATGGTGCAGGTCTTGAAGCAGTGCGGTGACAACCTCACCCGCGAGAATGTCATGAAGCAGGCCGCCAGCTTGAAGAATTTCCATACCGACATGATGCTACCGGGGATCATGGTCAACACCTCGCCGGACGATTTCTTTCCGATCGAGCAGATGCAATTGATGAAGTTCAACGGCGAAGCGTGGGAATTGTTTGGCGGCGTGATCGACGGCGAGGTCGGCCACAAGGCGGACTAACCCGCGCTGAGCCGCACCCCGGCGCGCAAGAACTTCTGCGGATCGACCGCGTCGCCGTCGATCCGCGTTTCATAATGCAGATGCGGTCCGGTGGAGCGGCCGGTCGACCCGACGGCGCCGATTATCTGACCGATCTTGATGGTGTCGCCGACCTTGACGCTGATTTCCGAGAGATGGCCGTAGCGGGTCGACAGCCCGTTGCCGTGGTCGATTTCGACCATGCGGCCATAGCCGCCGGCCCATCCCGATGACACCACCTTGCCGTTTGCGGTGGCACGGACGGGATCGCCGCTGGCCGCACGGAAATCGAGGCCGGTGTGCATGGCGGGGCGGCCAAGGAAGGGATCGCTGCGTACCCCGAAGCCGGACGTGAACTCGACTTCGCCGATGACCGGCTTGCGATAGGGCACCAGCGCCAGCGTCGCATTGAGACGCTGCATCTGGGCGCGGCTGATGTTGATCCGCTGGAGTTGACGCTCGAACGCAGCGGCATCCGCCGGAAGCTTCACGGGGACGAAGGGGCCCCCGATGCCCGAGCGCGGGGTTGCCGCCTCGAGTTGCACCAGGTTGAGGCCGAGGTCGGTGATGACGCCGCGCATCCGCCGGACCCGCGATTCGATGCTGTCCTCGACCGAGCCCAGCGCCGCCATCTGGCGCCGTTCAACCTGATCGAGCGAGGTCTGCAGGCGGACGAGCACGTTGTCGACGCCCTGAGCCTGGGCGAATTGGTTTGGCTGTGTCTTGGCCACGATGGGCGCGCGCGACTCTAGGCGGGCCTCACGATCAGGCGGCGCCACGAAGATCACGGTGTCGCTGATCGGGGACGGCTTTGGCGTACCCGATGGGGACGGATCCGCCGCGGCGCCACGCGCCGGCGGCCGGATCGATCCCGTAATCGAGGCGTCCGGAACCGTACCCAGTGCGGTGGCGCGGGATTCCAGCGCGCTCTGGCGCCGCATGATCTGCTCGAGCTTCTGGTCGAACTGCTCCTGGTCGAGCAACTGACGGCTGGTGGTGCGATCCACCTTGGCGCGGAGTTCCGCGATCCGATCTTCATAGGCGTATTGCATTTCGGCCTGACGGGCGATCAGCCGGGTTAAAACGTCGTCACGGAACGCAAAGTAGGTCGCCGTGGCCGCCGACCACAAGCCGAGCAGGACGATCGTGCCGACCACGATCCAGAACACCACCGGCCCGAACCGAACCTGCTTGCCGGCGTGAACGATTGTATAGCCGGGGGCTGAGGCCGCCGCCTGATGCGTCGGCGGACGGCGAGGGGGCGCCCGGCCATGGTCCTGAGGGTGGTGGTGCTGCTGCTGGTAATCGAAATGATGAGCGGAACGGTACGACATCGGCACTCCCGCGCCGGTCGGATAACGAGTTCCTTACGGCTATTCGCAGGTCGATATGAACCTCTCATGGTTAATTTTCAGAAAACGGAACCTCGCAAATTCATAAGGCTCGGGCCGCGGCAAGCACCTGATCGGCATGGCCATCGACCCGTACATTGCGCCAGATCTTCGCAATCCGGCCGTCGGCGTCGATCAGAACCGTCGTCCGAATGATTCCCAGGAAGGTTCTGCCATACAGGGATTTCTCGCCCCAGGCGCCATAGGCCTCGAGCATCTCGTGCCGCTCATCGGAGATTAGAGGAATGGTAAGCTGGTGTTTGTTTCTGAAGGACTCTTGTGTCTTGACGGTGTCGGCCGAAATGCCCAGCACCTCAGTGCCACTTTCAGCGAAGTGCCGCTTCAGCCGGGTGAAGTCGATGGCCTCCCTGGTGCAACCGGGCGTATCGGCGCGCGGGTAGAAAAACAGCACGAGCTTCTTGCCGGCATAATCAGCGAGCGAGACGCTGCCGCTACCGTCGCGCGGCAGATGGAAGGCGGGGGCCTTGGCGCCCGCGACCAGAGCCGGCTTCACGCCCGATTTGGGTTTACCGGATTGATCGGATTTTAACGATTTCGAGGGGGCCTTGTGTGAAGCTTTGGCCGAAACGCTTTTGGCAATCTTGCCTGATTTCTTTGCGGCCGCCCTGCCGGCAAGAGCCGTCGGGGTCCTGCCCGGCGCCGCCGCGCCACCACGGGCGGCCTGCGCCGCGCTCGGCTTTGCGGGTGCCTTGGAGGATTTCTTGCGCGTTTTCTTGGACATACGCCTTCCTTTCGTCGCTTTCCGCGGCTCAACCATTAGGGTATTGCGGGCCTCGTCCCGGGCGAGCGGATTCGCGCCGACCGCTGGGCAAGTCTGATGGCCCGGGACTATGGTTACAACGAATTGGACGCTACCCTCGTCCGCTCGTCGAATGGCCGCTTGAATGAGTTCTTCAAAGAATTCTTGGGCCGGACCACGAGTAACAGTATTAATCGAGGATTGGCAGCGATGCCGGCACGGGAGCGCTCGATACAGATCGACGGGCGCACGCAGTGCGGCGATCAACCTCACCGCCAGCACCAAGAGGCAATGGCAAGGAATACGTCGCCCCAAGGCCCGCTTGAAGGCTCCAACCGGCGCACCGAAGCTCAATTGTCGCATTGGGACGATGAGGCCGGCTGGGATCATGACGAGGCGGCCGGCCACCGCGCGCGGCGGCTGTTGTCCGGCTCCAATTCGACCTTTCACCGTCTGAGCGACGAGATCGCGGCGGTGCGGCGATGGGCTGCCGGCGAGCGCTGGGCCAAGCGGCTTGCCATCGTGATCGCCGCACTGGCGGTGCTCTTCGCAAGCTGCTTCGGCGCGCTGTGGTGGCGGCTTGGCGCCGGCCCGATCAATCTCGACATCGCAACGCCATGGCTTGCCGCCGCGATCGAGGAGAATATCGGCCACGGCAATACGGTCGAGGTCGGCGGCACCCAGATCGAACGGGCCGGCAGGATCCGGATCGCGGTACGTATCCGCGACATCATCGTCAGGGATCGCGACCACGCCATCGTCGCCAGCGCACCGAAGGCTGAAGTGCGACTGTCGGGCACCGCGCTGTTGATGGGGCAGCTGCGTGCCGAGAGCCTCAACCTGGTTGATGCCGAACTCGCGGTGCGCATCACCCCGGACGGCTATGTCACCGTTTCCGCCGGCGACACCGCGAAACCGCTGGCGACCGGCGTGGCCTCGAAACGCGACGCGGGCATTACGCGTCAGGCTCCGTCGTCGTCGCCGTCCGCAACCGCTTCTCCATCGGCACCCGCCGTTCCATCCGGTGCCACTGCGACGGCTCCCGAAAGCGCGCAGAGCGGATTGCTTGCCGGCCTCGACTGGATCGACAGCTTGAGCCTGACCGGGCTCGACGGCCAGAACCTCAACGAGATCGGCCTGAAGAACGGGAACCTCATCGTCGACGATCAGCAGCGCGGCAACAAATGGACGTTCGAAAATATCAGCCTCAGCCTGCGGCGGCCCAGCGGTGGCGGCGTGGCGCTGAGCCTCGGCGAAGAGGGCGCCCATCGATGGTCACTGCGCGTGGTGGTCGGACCGCAGAGCAACGGCGTGCGATCAGTGGATATTCGCGCCGACAACGTTTCCACCGCCAATATCCTCCTGGCGCTACGGGTGAAGGACCTCACCTACAGCGCGGACTTGCCGCTCTCCGGCGAATTGAAGGGCGAGTTGGGCCGTGACGGCCTGCCGACCTATTTCCGCGGCAAGATTACCGCGGGCGCAGGCCACATCATCGATACGGACACGCCCGATTATCCGATGGCGATCGATTCGGCGGAAATGAACGTCGAATGGGATTCCGGACGGCGCGTGCTGGTTGCTCCCTTCAAGATCATTTCCGGCGCCAACCGCATCACGCTGCTCGCCCACCTCGAGCCGCCCAATGGCAATGTGACCGATTGGCAGGCTGGTTTCAGCGGCGGCACGATCGTGCTTGCCGGTGTCGACGGAGAGCAGCCGCTGATCTTCAATCGCATTGCGATTGGCATGCGCTTTGACACCGACAGGAAGCGCGTGCTGTTGACCCAGGCCGATATCAGCAACGGCGAGATCGGCATCGCCGGGACCGGCAACATCGATTATTCCGGCGAGGCGCGTCTCCAGCTTGGTTTTGCCGGAACGCCGATGTCGGCTTCCGCGCTGAAGCGGATGTGGCCGATCTTGATTGTGCCGGAAGTGCGCGAATGGGTGATCGAGCGGATCGAGCGCGGTACGCTCCAGCGCATCGAGGTCGGCATTAACTCGCCGGTGCGCAACCTGTCGCGCAAGGGGCCACCGATTCCGGACGACGGCCTGGCCGTCAACATCGTCGCATCAGGTGTGGCCGTGCGGCCTGTGGACGAATTGCCTGTCGTCCACGACGCCGATCTGAAGGCGCGGGTGACGGGACGCACCGCGACCGTTACCATCGCACAAGGGATCGCCGACACGCCGGCTGGGCGCAAGATCACCCTGTCGGATTTCACCTTCGAAGTGCCGGACATGGCGCCGAAGCCATCGCCGGCGCGGGTGAAGTTCAGAGTCGATTGTCCGGTCCCCGCGGCGGCCGAGATTCTCGCTTCCGATCGGCTCAGCGACGTCTCCGGTACCCTGATCGACCCCAATGCCAGCAAGGGAACGGTCGCCGCGACGATCATGCTCGGTCTGCCGGTCAAGGATTCCCTGACCAAGGCCGACACCACCTATTCGGTCGCAGCCGACGTCGGCGGAGTTGCCGTAGACAAACTGGTGATGAACCAGAAGCTGGAGGCGAACGCGCTGAAGGTCGTCGCCAACAACGCGGGATACCAGGTTAAAGGTGACGTCAAGATCAACGGGCAGCCGGCCTCGCTGGACTATCGCAAGCCGAGCACGGGCGATGCCGATATCAAATTGCAGGCGACGCTCGATGACGCGAGCCGCGCACGCCTCGGGCTTGATCTTGGGCCGGCCGTCAGCGGTGCCATTCCGATTAAGCTGACCGGCAAGATCAGCGACAGCACCGACCGCGACAGCCGCCTCGGTGTCGAGGCCGATCTTACCGCGCTCAAGCTCGACAACGTTCTGCCGGGGTGGGTCAAGATGCCCGGCAAGTCCGGTCGCGTAACCTTCAACGTAGTGCAGAAGCCACAATCGACGCGGTTTGAGGACATCGTCATCGAGGGCGGCGGCGCCTCGATCAAGGGGTCGCTGGAACTCGATCAAAACGGTGATCTCTTGAACTCCAACTTCTCGACCTATTCTCCGTCGGAAGGCGACAAGACCTCACTGAAAGCCGAACGCGGCGCCGATGGCGTCGTGAAAGTGACGATGCGCGGCGACGTGTTCGACGGCCGAGGTTTCCTCAAATCGGCGATCTCCGGCAAGGAGGCCGATCCCAGGAGCAAGACCAAGAACATCGACTTTGACCTGGACCTCAAGCTCGGTGCGGTCGCGGGCTTCAATGGCGAGGCGCTGCGCAGCGTCGACACCAAGATCTCGCGGCGAAATGGCTCCATCAAAAACTTCGCGCTTACTGGTAAAGTCGGGCGCGACACGCCGGTGACCGCGGATCTGCGGGGGCGTGGGCAAGGGCGCGAGGTGATTTATCTCCAGACCAACGATGCCGGCGCATTCTTCCGCTTCACCGACACCTACTCGAAAATGATCGGTGGCCAACTCGCGCTGGCGATGGAGCCCCCTACCGTCGAGCCGAGCGCCAAGGAAGGTCTGATGAACGTTCGCGACTTCTCGGTGAAGGGGGAAGCCGCGTTGGAACGCGCGGCGGCGGGCGGACCGGTCGGCGTTCAGAACGGCATCGCCTTCTCTGCCTTGCGTGCGGAATTCACCCGGCAAAGCGGACAGCTCACGATCCGCGACGGCGTTGTCAAAGGTCCGACCATCGGCGCGACCATCGAAGGCAGCATTGATTACATCGGCAACTCGGTCCGCATGAGCGGCACCTTCGTGCCCATGTACGGGCTGAATAACATGTTCGGCCAGTTGCCGGTGCTGGGCCTGTTCCTCGGCGGCGGCAGCAATGAGGGCCTGATCGGCGTCACCTATGAAGTCGTCGGCAGCCCCGGCCAGCCGGTGCTGCGCGTCAATCCGATCTCGGCGATGGCGCCCGGCGTGCTCAGGAAGATTTTCGAATTCAATACCGGCAAGCAGAATAACCAGATCGAGCTACCGCCGAACAATTGATCCATTCATTTCCTGGAAGCATCGACGCCTCCGGCGCGCAGTGTGTTCGGTTGGAAACCGACGCGCCTATCGGGCGCGGTTCGTTCATTAATGGAGAGGCGGCTTAAGCTGCCCGCACTCCGGCGGGAAGATAGAGACTTCCCTGAAGAGTCGCTCGGCCGGTTTGGCATCCAATGAACCGTCTGGTTCACCGCATTGGCAGGGCGGAGACTGAGCACCTGAATGGGAAAGGACGGCGGTTGCTTGCCGAGAATATTTCCGCGTCGTGATCAGCGCCGCAGCGCCGGCACGACCAGGAACGGGATCATCCCGATCACTACGCTGACCAGCGCGAACGCGATCACCGGATTGTAGCTGTGAGTCCAGTCGTGGAGCAGGCCGCCGCTCCAGGAGCCGAACGCCGAGCCGAGCCCGCTGCCAATCGAAATCGTGCCGTAGATCGTGCCGACCCGTTCGCCACGAAAAATCTTCATGGCGGTTGCCGTCAGCAATGGGCCGCGCGAGCCGATCATACTGCCAAAGCAGACGATGAAACCGGTGAGTAGCCAGAAATTAGGATACCATTGCAGGAACCAGAGCAGGACTATTCCGATAATCGAGACGGCATAGCTGAACAGGACCGACGGCCTGCGGCCGATAATGCCGTCGAGCGTGGAGATGCCG
>JBJMTR010000183.1:0-3011 GCA_045811565.1 Bradyrhizobium sp. | reverse complement strand
GTTCGGTCTCGCCGCACCGCCTGCCCGCGCTCGCGGATCAGGAGATCCGTAAGACCCGCAAAAACTGCGGCTGTCGCTTGCGGGACGGCACAAGCGGGAGGAAGATCGCCTCACTTCATAAAAATAAAACCGGAGGTGACCCACATGGAAAGCAAAGCCCAGATCGACCAGCTTCTGCGTCAGAAATGCGAATCGAAAGAGATTCCCGGTGTGGTCGCGATGGCGGCGACCGGCAACGAAGTGATCTATCAGGGCGCGTTCGGCAAACGCGACCTGTCCAGGGACGATCCGATGACATCGGACAGCGTGTTCTGGATCGCCTCCATGACCAAGGCCATCACCGCCGCAGCGGGAATGCAGCTTGTCGAGCAAGGCAAGCTCTCGCTGGATGAGCCGATCGGCAAACTGCTGCCGGACCTCGCCTCTCCACAGGTGCTCGAAGGTTTCGATGCCAACGGCGAACCGAAGCTGCGCCCGGCGAAAACGCCGATTACGCTACGCCAGCTCATGACCCACACCGCGGGCTTCTGCTACAATTTGTGGAACGCGGACATGGCGAAATATCTGGAGAAGGCCGGACTGCCCACCGTCACCACCTGCAAGAACGACGCGCTGAAGACGCCGCTGGCATCTGAGCCCGGCACGCGCTGGGAATACGGCATCAATATCGATTTCGTCGGCAAGGCGGTCGAAGCAGCGAGCGGCAAGCGGCTCGACGCGTATTTGCGCGATCACATGTTCGCGCCGCTCGGTATGACCGACACCGGTTTCAAGATGGGCGAGGAGCAACGTAAGCGCCTGGTTGGCATGCATGCCCGCGGCCCGGATGGATCGCTGATGCCGATTCCGTTCGAGCTCGATCAGGACCCGGAGTTCCACATGGGCGGCGGCGGCCTCTACAGCACCGCGGCCGACTACATCAAGTTCACTCAGATGATCCTCAACCAGGGTCGCGGCAATGGCAATCAGGTGCTCAAACCCGAGACGGTCGTGCTGATGGGGCAGAACCACATCGGCGATTTCAGCATGACCAAGATGATTTCGGCCGATCCGGGTGCAACGAACGACGTCGACCTCTATCCGGACATGGTGAAGAAATGGGGCTTGAGCTTCCTGATCAACACCGCAAAGACGCCGGAAGGCCGCAGCGCCGGCAGCCTGGCCTGGGCGGGCCTCGCCAACACCTATTTCTGGATCGATCCGTCGCGCGACATCACCGGTGTGATCCTGATGCAGCTGTTGCCGTTCGTGGACAAGATGTGCCTGGAAGCCTACGCGGGCTTCGAGCGCGGCATCTATGCCGAGCTCGATGCGGGTAGCGGCCAGAAGGCGGCTTGAGTTTGTTACTCACCCTCTCTCTGCCCTTCGCGGGGAGAGGGTCGGGAGTGGTTCCACGAATGCTGAAAGTGAGTGCGCGCGGTGAGCCCCTCACCGAAATTCGCGTTGCGCTCGAACTTCGACCACCGCCCGCATCTGGGGCGAGGTAGGAAGGCTGATCCTACACCGGCAACCCGTTCTGCCGTGCCAAGTCCTTTAGCGATACCAGCGGCCGCGCGCCGATGTGCTGGATCACTTCGGCCGCCGCCAGTGCGCCCAGCCGTCCGGCATTTTCATAGCCGACATTGCGCACCAGCCCGAACAAAAATCCTGCGGCGAACAGGTCGCCGGCGCCGGTGGTATCCACCAATTTGTCGATCGGAAACGCCGGCGCAGCGACGACGCCATCCTTCGCTGCCACCACGCAACCTTTCTCGCTGCGGGTGACGACGCCGAGTTTTGTATCGTTGCGCAATTGCTTCAACGCGGTGTCGAAATCCGAGGTCTGATACAACGAGTGCAGCTCGGCCTCGTTGGCGAATATCAAATCGACGGTGCCCTTGCGCATCAGGTCGATAAACTCGTCGCGATAGCGATCGACGCAGAACGAATCCGAGAGTGTCAGCGCGACCTGACGGCCCGCGCCATGCGCGATCGTCGCCGCCTTGACGAAGGCCTCCTTGGCGCTCTTCGGGTCCCACAGATAGCCTTCGAGATAGACGATGTGTGACGCCGCAATGTCTGCCGCATCGATATCCGACGGCGTTAGATCCTGCGCGGCGCCGAGATAGGTGTTCATGGTGCGCTCGCCATCCGGCGTCACCAGGATGTAGGAGCAACCGGTCGCAGGGCCGTCGGCGGCCGGCTTGGTTTCGAACGCGACGCCTGCGGCGCGGATGTCATGGGTATAGAGCCGGCCGATCTGGTCGTTCTTGACCTTGCCGACGTAGGCCCCGCGCGCACCGAGATTGGCGATGCCGACGATTGTATTGGCCGCCGAGCCCCCGGACATCTCCGTCGCCGGGCCCATATCGCCATAAATCGCAGCAGCCCGCGGCTCATCGATCAGCGCCATGCCGCCCTTGGTCATGCCGTGGCGGAGGAGAAAAGCTTCATCGGTCTGCCCCAGCACGTCGAAAATCGCATTGCCGATCGCGAGAACGTCGTATTTTGCTTCAGCCATCTCACCGTCCTGTCTACGCGCATCACGAAGGGCCGGGGCCTATCAGATCAACCCGGCGCCAGCAAGCGATGTGGCTGCTATAGAGGGACGATGATCCGCTCATTCCTCACGGTATCCTCGGGAACGCTGGCCTCGCGAGTGCTGGGTTTCGCCCGCGATTCAGTCATCGCGGCGCTGCTCGGCGCAGGGACCGTCGCGGATGCATTCCTGGTTGCCTTTCAATTGGTCAATGTGGTCAGGCGACTGTTGGCCGAGGGCGGGCTGAATGCCGCGCTGGTGCCGGCGTGGCTGCGCGTGCGGGAGAGCGACGGCGTCCTCGCGGCGGCGGCGTTCGCCGGCCGTGTGCTCGGCTCGATCAGCGCCGCGCTGATCGCAGTGTCGGTATTGATCGGCCTCCTGATGCCGCTCGTGATCGCCGCGCTGGCGCCGGGCTTTGCGGGCCGAGAAACGTTGCAGCTCGCCGTCGACAATGCGCGCCTGATGCTGCCTTATCTCGCCTTTGCCGGTCCGG